>JAHFGF010000223.1 GCA_023247595.1 Candidatus Omnitrophota bacterium | reverse complement strand
ATTGGCTATCCTATGATACGCCTGGGCCTGAGCCTGTTTCATCGTCGGGCCGGTCCCTACCACAATTAAAGCGATACCTGAATTTCCAGCCACCAGCCATTCATCGTCAACTTTTTTGATATCCCCAATATGTATGCCTTCAAGATTGGGTTTTTTAAACAGTATAACGCCATCTTTGGAATAGGCCTCAAACGTCTGGGGATCATTAAACGGATACGGCGGAACTAATATTCTAACGCCGATCTGAAAACCTTTTTTATATTTAAACTCCTTTAATTCACCAGCAGCTAATTCAAACAAAAAATCAGCCATCGGCATTTGAATCCCTTCCTGCTGAATGCTGATGGTGGGATAACCGAAGCGGGCGGTAAATTCCAACGGATAAATACCGCTCGCGTTAACAATGCAGTTTAAATCAATATACCCGACATAACCTTCGCGCTTTAAGTTTGTTTCCATTTTCTTAAGCGTTTCGTTAAAAATCTGATTCGGGCCGCTCCAATACATGGCCGTTCCCATCTCGCCGGTTGATGGACCGACATCGCCGGAAAACAAACGTTTGTGTTCAAAATTAATATTCACGGGGAATACAAATTCATGACCATTGAAAAAAGCGCCGACCGCCACTTCAACGCCAGTAACTCGACGCTGCAGCTGAAATTCCTTGATTTCCTTCGACCAAGCCTTTTTATACGCCTCAAGAACTTGAATAACATCCACACCATCTTCTTCTTCGCCGACAAATAACAGACGCTTAATATTCTGCGCCTCCCCGCTGGGTTTGATGACATACCGGGCCGGATTTTCTTTCACATATTTTATGGCCGCGTCAAACGAGGTAAAATCAGCAAACGGGATGATATCAACGCCGGCTTTCTTAAGCTCTTCCTGGCCGAAGGTACGGTCATCTTCCAGCCTATCGGTATACTCTGTTCCGCCGACGACATTCTTTCCTTTTTTCCTGAGCTCAACAGCTTTCTTGCCCTGACCCAAAACGTCGTCAAAAATAATGACATCGGCCCAATCAACGTCTTTCTTCCAGTCATCTGTTTTACCCACAAAACCGTCGGCAATATCCCTGATGTCTTTATCCTGAATGAAATACTTAACCTCATGCCCTTCTTTGACCACTTGCCAGGCGATATCGTTGATCAGCGCATCAATAGACACAAAGAGAAACTTTTTTCTTGCCATATTTCCTCACAACTTTTTTATTAGCGCAAAACAATTACTTTTATTCGACGATGGTGTTTGCATTATATTCCTAAATTTCAATGATTTATCCTGATTTTTTGTAAAAAAATAGTATATAATTACGTCATGAATCATAAATTTTATCTTGGTGTCGATGTGGGCGGGACAAAAATTGCGGCCGCCCTCGTCAGAGAAGACGGGGCAATCATTTCCCGTTCTAAGTCCGCGACCACTCCCAATGCCAACGGCAAAAATAACATTAAGGCCATCATCAAAACCATCCAGGAAGCCCGGCAGCATTCTCCGTCGGTAAAGATTGCCGGAATTGGTTTAGGCATACCCGGCATAGCGAATCCGAAAACACAGGAAATCATTGTAACGCCAAATATCAAACTGGCGGGCTCACCTTTGAAAAGCGAATTAGTCAAATATTTTAAAACGAAAGTGCTTATCGATAATGACGTCAATTGCGGGCTTCTGGGTGAACAATGGCTTGGGGTGGCTAAAAATAAAAAGCATGTTGTCGGATTGTTTCCCGGAACCGGCATTGGGGGCGCCATCCTCATTGATGGAAAACTGGTCACCGGATCTCAGGGTGCCGCGGCCGAACTCGGCCACATGATCATGTCCGTCGACGGTCCAGCCTGCAGCTGCGGCAATCACGGCTGCTTAGAAGCGCTCGCCAGCCGCTGGGCGATTCAGCGGGACATAAAAAACGCCATCAAATCCGGCAAAAAATCCATCATCACGGAATTAACCAAGAATAATTCAGCCGTTATCAAAAGCAAATCCATTAAACAAGCCCTCAGCCGCCGCGATCAAGTCGTGACATCCATCATGACTCAAGTCGCGAAGGTATTAGGGCAAGCCTGCGTTTCGATTAATCACATTTTTAATCCGCAAATGATTGTTTTAGGAGGCGGGGTTATCGAGGCGTGCGGGGGATTTCTTCTGCCACGTATTGAAAAAATCACAAACAGCGATCCATTTTTTAAGAAATTTAAATCCTGCCAAATCATCGAAGCCAAACTCAAAGACGACGCCGTACTCTTAGGCTCAGTCGCCCTGGTCAAACGTCAGGCGTAATAACCGATAAAAAAATCCTGCGCGTTAAACCGGTCTTCCCCATTTTTAAAATAGGAATACAACTTATCCGACGACAAAACCCGGACCTTGGCATTATCTTTCCAGTAAGTCTCAAAAATAAAGCTCAGTTGTTCAATAATGTCCTGCTTATAAATCTCAAACATTAATTCGATACGACGGTCAAAATTACGCTGCATCCAATCAGCGGAAGCCATAAACGCGCGCGGGTTGGAATTATTATTGAAAATATACACGCGGGAATGCTCAAGAAAACGGCCGACAAGACTGCGGACTTCAATATTTTCGCTCACTCCCTCTACGCCCGGAACCAAACAGCAAATCCCCCGGACCAAAAGCCTGATTTTGACGCCCGCCTGAGAAGCTTGATAAAGTTTCTCAATAATTTTCGGATCCTCGAGAGAATTCATCTTGGCAAAAATAGATCCGTTCTTGTTTTTCTTCTGAAAAGATATTTCATTATCAATCAAGTCAAAGAAATATTGGCGTAGATCATTCGGTGAAGAAACAATCCGCTTCCATAAAGACGGCATGGAATAACCGGTCATGACGTTAAACA
>JAHFGF010000222.1 GCA_023247595.1 Candidatus Omnitrophota bacterium | reverse complement strand
AAGTCCATTTTCGTTGGTGATGGTTGACCCCGTTTTAAGAACCGGTGAAACGGAAATGATTTTGCCCGTATAACCGGTTTCCTCTTTAAGCTCAACAAGCGCGTGATTCGGATCTCCGAAGGCCAGCCCCGCCGGAAGTCCAAGCACATAACCGTGGGCCGCGGGCCTAAACTGTTTTATCAAAATAATCCTTTTCGACGGCATTAACTGCGCCAAGGCAACAACTCCCGTGGCTGATTTTTTCCGGCGGATGCTTTCCCAGGTGATCGCCTCGCCCTTTTTAGTTTCATAAATACTTTCGTGCACCGAAAGCCATTGGCCTTCATAAACCATTTTCTCTGATATTTTTTTCATATGACGATCCTTACTGTTTTTTCTGATAAATCCCGCGTAACTGACCACGCGCATTTTTTTGTTCATGGATGAGCTTAAAATCCCGCTCAATATTTTGGAACAGTTCATTTTTCTTAGCCAGACAATTCGAATCCTCAGGAGGCGCGCACACCAAGCTTGCCGAATCAAAAAATACGACATCCGCTTTACGCAATTGCCCAGACAATTCCTGCACCCGACGGAAATCAAAGATAGGATAATACATTAATTGATCGGCTTTTAAACTGGTTGTGACCAATTCCTGCGGGGACGATATCCAAATACGCTTTCCTTTAAGCATTGCTTCATTCTTCACGGCATACGACTGCACAAAATCCGGCTGGTCTGAAGAAAACTTGACCGTTCCAATTTTATATAAAGGGAACAAAGACATCAACACAACCGCTGTTACAACTCGGACAGCAATGTGTTTTTCCGTGACACTTTCAACAAACCTCAACAAACCAACAGCGGACAAAATATACGCGTACGGCAACGCGAGCACGGCATAGCGCACAATGGACGTCGGTAATTTTCCGATCCAAAGAAAGGAACAGACAGCCATCAGCGACAAAACAACCACTTCCTGCCGACGGGTTTTACCGCGGCAAGCGTACCAAACCCCGACCGGCGCCAAGGTTAATGCCGCGTGCTCCACCTTCATAATTTCCAAGAGCGCGCGGATCATTCCGTCAAACCAGAAATACGTTACCTGGCCGTAGACACTCTTTCCCTGCAGAAACGGAAATAACGCATCACCATATAAGCCCTGCTGAACGATTAAAAAGATGACCAATATCCCCGTCGCGCCGGCCAAAAATTTATTTAACCGACTATATTTTTTTGAACGGATGGCATCGATAACAATCGCCAAACCGACAAACACAAGAAGGATGATCTGCGTAAACTTGGTAAAGAAAGAAATTGAAAGCCAAAATCCCGCCCAGAAATCACGTTTGCGCACATACAAATAAAATCCCAACAATCCCGTAAAGCAGGCGGGAATTTCCGAGTATAAACAATTCCCCCAGAAAAAAAGCGACGGCGACATGGCCAATAAAACGCAGGCCAACAAACCTGTCCGCGCGTCAAAAAGTTCCCGCGCAATCGCGTACACCAGAACAAGCGATCCCAAAGAAAAAAGAATACCTAAAATATATCCCATCCAGAGCGGGTCAAGGCCGACCCAACCGACGAAACCCAAAACCAACGGCCAGGCCAAGGGTCTAAACGGCTCAAGAAATCCTTCCTGCCCCGACGAAAATAAATATTTCCCCATCATCAAATAAGCTGACGCGTCCCACATCGGCATATGCGGACGGTATTGCCACAGCCGGGCCACGAGCGACAGCCCGAGGATAAGCATTATCCAGACATGGCTGTTATTCGATAAAATCTTTTTAAACGCGAGCCTCATCGTTTCACTGATTCCCTAAATTTTTACTTCTTGATTCGGACGAATGAATATCCATTGAACTGTTTTCAAACGCTTCGTTCCGTCTTTTTGAACAACTTCCTTTTGAATTTCTTTTGGGCCATCAAAACCCGCTTCTTTAAAAGTCATTAAAACTTCCGGTGTCACAGGAAAAATCCACGCCGGCTGGGTCCGCTCCCAATAATCGACGACAACGACCAGAGATTGCGGCGCTGCCTTTACGAATCCCAAAAACGCTTCCTTTGTCTGCGGCGTTGATACAATGCGTTTAAGATTGTCTGACGCGTTTATATCCGCGTAATATTGAACCGCCCTCACAGAGGTCGTTACAACCATTGCCTGTGGATCCGTTTTGAAATGTTCCTGGATAAGATGACCGGTTTCACGGTAGCCGGAGAACTGCGACGCATCCGTCGTTAAAAATCTGTTAATTTTAGGAAACTGAAACACAAAGAAAAGGCTCAAGAGAACCAGCACGGAGATTTTTACCGCGTTTTGTAGATTCACGTCTCGCACTATTTTTCCCAACAAAACATCCAGACCCAGGACACTCAACAGCATAATGCTGGGCAATAACGGCAGGGCGTAGCGTAAATCTTTTTCTGACGCCCATGAAATGGCCGCTAAATAAATCAGAAACCAAAGCGCCGCGGCAAATCCGCGGCTTTCCTGACGGGACAGCGATAAATAAAGCCCGTAAATAAAAAACGGAATCAAAAAAACCACCATGATGATATTGTGGAATTTGGAAACATAATACCAGAATGGTTTGGCCAGATAAATTCCGCCGAGCGCTGAGGTGTCGGGTAAAAAATGTCCGAATTTCAAGCCATTAATCAGCAATAAAATCGCGGCAAGAACTACCCCCGCTATAATCGGCACCTTCCCTTTACCCACGCGCGAAACAAAAGTTGAACCTTGGGCCGTTAGGCCAAAATAAAAAATTAAAAAAGGAATCACAAGCGCGCCGGGCCATTTGAGTAAAACCAAAGCACAGGCAGACAGACAAACCCGGAGCATACGCGGCGATGAAATATCGGTTAGGGACAAAAACACGAGAACAATT
>JAHFGF010000221.1 GCA_023247595.1 Candidatus Omnitrophota bacterium | reverse complement strand
TGGAGAGAATGTCAAGATTCAAAACGCGATTATTGATAAGAATGTCATAATCCCCTCAAACGCAAAAATCGGTTACGATGCCGAAGCCGACCGCAAGGGGTTTACGTTAACAACATCAGGGATTACCATTGTCGCTAAAAAAACCAGTTTAAATTTTTAAGACCATGATTGTCCAGCCTAAAATCCGCGGTTTTATTTGTACGACAGCTCATCCCGAGGGGTGCGCGGCGCACATCCAGCAGCAGATTGATTATGTCCAAAAAAACGGGATGATTCCCGCAGGCCCCAAAAAAGTTCTTGTCATTGGCTGCTCGACGGGATACGGGTTGTCATCGAGGATTGTTTCTGCGTTCGGATGCCGCGCGGCGACGGTCGGCGTGTTTTTTGAAAAAGAAGCGGAAGGCAATAATCGTACCGCGACAGCCGGGTGGTATAACTCGGTTGCTTTTGAAGAAAAGGCCCGTAAGGCCGGGTTGTACGCCAAGAGTTTTAATGGAGACGCTTTTTCTGATGAAATGAGAAGCAAAGTTATTGAATTAGTCAAAAAAGATTTGAAGTCGTTGGATTTAATTGTTTATAGTTTGGCTTCTCCCCGACGGCAGCATCCCAAAACAGGGGCTGTTGCCAAATCTGTTCTTAGGCCGATTGGGCAGACGTATACCAATAAAAGCATTGACCTTGAGAAAAGGCAGCTTCAAACCGTTACCTTGCCGATAGCAACGGAAGATGAGATCAGCCAAACGGTTTCTGTTATGGGTGGAGAGGATTGGGAAATGTGGATCGACGCGTTATCTCAAGCCGGTCTGCTTGAGGTCGGAGCAAAAACTGTAGCTTATTCTTACGTCGGACCGCAGTTGACCAGAGCTGTCTATCGTAATGGAACTATCGGACGCGCAAAAGATCATCTTGAGGCAACGGCTAAGAAACTCGATGAGAGATTAAAAAAAATAAACGGACGCGCCATTGTGTCGGTTAATAAAGCCCTTGTCACGCAATCCAGTTCGGCTATTCCCTTTATCCCTTTGTATTTTGTGCTGCTCAAAAAAGTTATGAAGGAAAGAAATATTGATGAAGGATGCATTGAGCAGATGTACCGCTTGTTTTCAACGCGCTTATATACAGGCAAAACAATCCTTGTGGATCAAGAAGGAATGATTCGTTTGGACGACTGGGAAATGCGTGAAGATGTCCAGAGCCTCGTCGCCAAGCATTGGGATAGCCTTTCGGATGTAATCCTTCCTCAGGTTGCAGACTTGGACGGGTATGATAAAGATTTCTTAAAGCTCTTTGGTTTTGGTTTAAACGGAGTTGATTACTCCCTCGATGTTGAAATAAACCGCAAGCTTCCCTCGCAAGATTCCTAAGATATTTCCCCAAAATTCGACATGTAATTAAATGTAAGTAAATGTCATTCAATGTATATTTACTATCATTAAATGATTTAATAATATCTTTATGTAATCTAAAAGTATATATATGACTATTAAGCTAAGTAACAAAGTATAATGTATATAAACAAAAAAAATATGTTTAAAACATTGACAAATGTTTTTTAATGTAATAAATTGTTAAACGTAAATATCACACTAGTGCTTATATATAGTAGAAGGGCAGAGATTGCACGCAATGGGTTACCAACAGCTGATGACAATTGAAGAGGTTGCGGATTATCTTCGTGTCAAAAAACGAACGATCTACGAATGGCTCAAGAATGGGAAAATTCCTGCCATTAAGGCTGTTGGCCAATGGCGTTTTAAACGGGATAAAATTGATGAATGGTTGGAAGGCCAATCAGGATAATCAATAGGAGAGCGTTATGATCAAGCAAGATGGGATTAATGTTGAGGGCGATGTCAGGGCGCTTGTAGCGGAAGTCCTAGAGACTGAGCCGAATGAAGTTAAGCCTGATGCCCATTTTGTCAAAGATTTAGGGATGGATTCAATGATGGCCCTTGAGATTTTGGCCAGCATTGAGAAAAAATACCGCATTATCATCCCGGAAGAAGCTTTGGCAAAATTTACGGATCTCAACAAAACAGTCGCGGTTGTCACAGACATTTTAAAGAAAAGTAAAAAAATATAATCCTTTAAGGTCCGACAAAGCATCTTAAGAGAGGAGAAATGCATGTATTTTAAAAGACTGGAAATCTTCGGGTTCAAATCCTTCGCTGAAAAAACAATCCTGAATTTTGAGCCGGGCATTACCGCCATTGTCGGGCCCAATGGTTGCGGGAAAAGTAATATTTTTGATTCCATCCGCTGGGTTTTGGGGGAACAGAGCGTTAAGGAACTTCGCGGGGCCTCGATGGAGGATGTCATTTTTAACGGCACGGATAAAAAGCCATCGCTGGGATTTGCTGAAGTCAGTTTAGCTTTTTCAAACGAATCACGGATGCTGCCCGTGGAATACGACGAGGTCACAATTACCCGCCGTCTTTTTCGATCAGGCGAAAGCCAATATCTTTTAAATAATAATGTCGCGCGCCTTCGTGATATCCAGGAAGATTTAATGGGAACAGGGATTGGAGCGGAGGCGTATTCTCTCATCCAGCAGGGGAAAGTTGACCTTGTTGTCAGTGCCCGCCCGGAAGAACGCCGGATGATTTTTGACGAAGCCTCAGGGATTACGAAATATAAAGCAAAGAAGAAAGAGGCCCTTAATAAATTAAAAGACACAGAAAACAATCTTTTGCGGCTCAACGATATTGTTATTGAAGTCAAAAAACAGATCGCTTCCATCGAACGCCAAGCCAACAAAGCCAAGAAATATAAGGAAGAATTTGAACGCCTCAAAGATTTGGAAGTCAAATCAGCCAAGCATCAGTTAAAGCATTTTGCTGACCAGATCAGCGCTGTCCAATCTCAAATCCAGAGCTTAAA
>JAHFGF010000220.1 GCA_023247595.1 Candidatus Omnitrophota bacterium | reverse complement strand
GGCCTTTTATTTTATTTCCTAAGAAAAATACTCCGGCTACACCCAGAATATTGATAAGCATGACCACGACCCGGCAGGCCATTTCTGAGGAAAATAAAAAATGTCCCAAGCTCATAAGAAAGGCAAACAGCGGCGGATGAAACTGAGAAATCTCCCCTGAAAACAGAAACTGCGGATGCAGGAAAATCTGCCGGGCATACCAGGCATAGAGCGCCTCATCCGGCCACATGCGGTCAGCGCCTAGAAATGGCAAACGGACCAAGACGGCAGCCACCATCGTCAGCCAAAACACAATTTTAAAACCCATTTCCCACCGCAGAGACAGGATATTTTTATTATTCAAATTGAACTCCCGGGTTTCTGAAATATCCAGATGACAGGTTTTCTTTCCAACACATCTTGCGCGTTTAATACCTCTTTTTCAACGATTCTTAACAGCGAGAATCCCTGCTCTTTGAGAAACCGCGCGTTAAGCGTTGTCAGCGGAAAAATCCATTTCGGCTGGGCTAATTCCCACTGATCAACGACTAAAATGATACCGGTTGGATTTTCAGATATCATTTTCTTAAAGCCATCTTCAGTGTCGGGAATAGAAAACAAACGCCCCTGGAATTCATGGAGATTAATACCGGTAAAATAACGAACCATCCGTGGAGAACTAGCCACAACCGCGGCTTGCGGCTGATGAGAAATCAAGTCTCGTACAAGACCTCCCGCCTCTGAAAAACCGACATATCCATAAGCTTTGCGCGTGGCGTTTTGTTCAATCGTCGGGAAATAAACAAAAATGAAATAGCTCAGGAATGCCATCAAAAACAACTTCTTAGCCAATCCAAAAGAAGAATTACTTTTTTCGATTTTCGACAAAACTGCTTCTGCCCCAAGTCCAGCCACCAGAATCATGCTAGGAATGATAGGCAGCATAAATCGAAAATCTTTACTCGGCATCATACTCATGGCGATAAACGCGAAAATAATCCATAGGCCATGCGATAACAAATTGCGGTCGCTGCTTCGAAGCGTCAGCCATAAGCCCAAAATAAAAAACGGCAATAAAGGCGCCTGAATAATCAATTCCGTCAGATGATCATAATAAAAATAAAAAGGTTCCCGGTAACTTTCGTTTGTTTGAGAAAAAACTTTTGGAATCCATTCTCCTAAAATGGAATGATTATGCCAAATCAAGACGGCAATGGTCATCACTCCAGCAAATAAAGGAATTGCTGATTTGACCAGCCGTTGACGAAAAGTGCACTCTTCAAACGCCAACATATAATAAAGAAATAAAAATGGAAGAATCAATCCCGCCGACCATTTCAGCAAGATCATGGCCATAATGGTGAACCTCAGGCAAAAATCCCAGCGGCTTACTTTCCGTTTCTGAATTCGAGATAGGACATAAAAAAATACAATGGTCACAACAGCCAGGACACCGTCGATGATAATTAAACTCGACATATTAAAATATTGCAGATTAAATGCCAGCGCCAACGCGCAGAAACATCCCAGAAACCGGCCCTGAATCCTGACGCCTAAAGCGTAAATAGCCACGACCCCTAAAACGTTGATTAAAAAAACTATTCCATGACAGGCTGACAGAGGAGAAAAAAAGAAGTGGCCCAGGCTCAAAATGAAGGAAAACAACGGCGGATGAAAATCCATCACCTCTTTTGAAAAAATCAATTCCGGGTGAAGAAAAATCCGTTTAGCGTTCCAGGCATAAAGCGCTTCATCCGGCCACAAGCGCTCAACCATCATGTAGGGAAATCTCAGCAGGGCTGATAATCCCAAGATGGAATTAAAAAATAAAAAATAAAAACGCTGATCTTTTAAATCATTAAGCGATGGCTTCATATTTATCTATGAACGGTTGATGATCTTAATTCAGAATTATTAACGCAGCCCGTCTAAATATTCGTCTTGAACAGGAAATCCCAATTCTTTCGCTTTTAACGCGTCGACCAAGGCTTTTTGACGCTGACGGCTTTCTTTATAAATCTGGGAACGATTGAAATACTCCGTCCCGCCTTGAGGATTGAGCTCAATGGCTTTGGTAAAATCCGCGGCTGCCAATTCATATTTTCCAAGATGTCCATACGCGCCGCCCCGCTTACTGAAGGCTTGGCCGGCTGAAGGATTAAGATGAACAGCCTGGGTAAAATCTTCAACCGCTTTAACCGGATTATTCATCATCAGATAAAGCGATCCTCTGTTCATATGCGTTTCAAATGAATCCGGATTCAAGGCAATGGCCTGTTCAAAATCATCCAGCGCCAAATCGTATTCATTGATCTGCGCGTATAACAGCGCCCTTAAAGCATAAGGCAAATCAAATTGATCGTCGAGCGTGATTGCCTGGCCCGCGTCTTTTAACGCCTCCCGATTATCACCGGAAGAAAAATTAAGCTGGGCGCGCTGATAAAAGGCAATCGATGACGTTGGTTTTAATTTAAGGGCCGTATTCAAATCTTTGAATGCTTTTGCTGTCAGGCCGCGGTCCTTATAATACATCCCGCGGTAAACGTACGCGTCGGAAAATTTTGGATCGAACCGAATGGCCGCGTTGAAATCGTTCAACGCTTTGTCCAATTGTCCCTGACTAGCAAAAATATATCCCCGCCAGGCGTGAACCTGGGCATCGGCGGGTTCAATAGCAAGCGCCCGGTCATAATCCGACAAGGCCTGCACGTACTGTTGCTGCGCGTCATAAATCCTCGCGCGCATTTTGTAACCCGAAGAATATTGCGGATCAATGGCAATCGTCGTTTCAAAATCCGTCAAAGCCGCTTCGTAATTTTTCCGACGGGCTAAAATCTCGCCACGGTTAATATAGGCATCCACGCCTTGGGGATTGATCCGGATTGCTTCATTAAAATCTTTA
>JAHFGF010000054.1 GCA_023247595.1 Candidatus Omnitrophota bacterium | reverse complement strand
ACAGGGAAAAAGACAATGGATACTTTCGATTGATTTTTCCTGAAAATAACGGCTAAAGGCAAGCCTGGCATCAACGTGCATCAACCGCACGTTGGAAAGCCCGGCGGCTTCAATTTTTCGTAATGTTTTATGAATCCGCTCAACGTTTTCTTCGAGCCCGATAAAATCGCGCTCCGGCGACAATTTCGCCATGCGGACCAAATATTCGCCGGTGCCAAATCCGATCTCAACTGCCAAGGCGCCTGAACGTCCGAAGACCCGCGGCCAATTCACCGGCAATGCCAGGTCATAATGATTCAAAAAATATTTTAAAGAGCCGTAACGTAAAGATTTCATCGCGTGTACTTGTAAGCCTTCTTAACCCGGCGGCCGGACCAATGCGTTTAATTCTTAATCTTGGTTTTGAAAAAATTCCAGTCCTTGCCAATCAATTTGTTGGATTCAAAAACAAGCGGAGTTAATTCATCGTCCGTTATAACGCCGTCGGCTTTATTAATTTTGGTTAAATAAAAATCAACCTGATAAACATCTTTGCCGCGCGTGATCTGCTGGCTCCTATGAGGATTAGGCGACGTGACGGCCTGATATTCATCGACGGAACCTTGGCGCAATTCATATCCAATGTTAGTTGTCCGGCCAATGAGCGCAAGCGCTTCTTCCCTGGAAATCCCCAAAAGCAATTTGCGGATAACATCATCGGAAGGAAACACATGAACAAATGACGTCGAGGAAACGGCCGTCTGTTGGGGGGGCGTATTAACCGTTGTAACCGCGCAGCCGCTGGATAATACCAAAACCATTAACCATAACCATTTATCCATTCTCCACCTCCTCAAACAACATGTTACTTAGCGGTTTCCTGTCCTTTAAACCGGCTGGCTTCCATGATGGGAATGTTGCCTTCCGTCGGAACATAAATGACCTGCATGTTATTGCCCTGAAGACCCTTGATCCATAAATATCTTAAATAATTCCCGTCGATACTGCCGGCGATAATCTTGTTGCTTTTCGCGATACCATCCGCGCGGGCAATTTCTATTTCCGCGTCTTTTTTAGCCTTTTGTAGTTCAAACTCTTTCTGCAACGCTTCCTGCTCGGTTCTTAATTTCACCTGGATACTTTCCGCGAATGGCCTGGGCAGTTGAACATCGCGCAGCAGAACATCCTGAATAGTGATCCCGCGCGGTTCAAGTTTTGCCTGTAAAAATTCCAGCATCTTCTGGGAAATTTCCCTGCGGCCCTTGTCCTGGAAAAGCGCTTTGACTTCATAACCGCTGGCCACATTACGGATAGCCTCTCTTAAATACGGCTCCACGATCTTCTGGACATAATTGACGCCGATATTTTTCCTGACAGCGACGACATTTTCTTTGCCAACATTATAAATCATGGAAACATCCAGCGTGGATATCAAACCTTCGGACGAAGGAACAGTCGCCGTTTCTTTAATCTCTTGCGTTTTCACATCCCAAATTTCAATCCAGCTCACCATCGGGAAATAAAAATGCCATCCCGTCGAAAGCGCGCGGTCTTCAATTTTACCGAACGTTGCTTTAATCCCTGCCTGTCCGTCTTCAACACTGCGGACACCGCATCCGGAACTCACTAAAATAAAAAGTACAAATATTGCAAAAACGGCCGTCATCGGTACTCTCATAAAACCCTCCTCATAATTAAAGAATAGAATTATAACAACTTGAATAATAATACCGCGGCAATGATCCTGTAAATGCCGAACGAAATAAAATTATTGTTCCTCACGAAAAATAATAAAAACTGAATGCTCATGATTCCGACGGCAAAAGCGGCTAAGAAACCAACCGCTAAAAATGAAAACTGATTCATGGAAAAATCATGAGCGCTTTTGAGAAGATCCAAACCCGTCGCGGCCGCCATGGTGGGGCAGGCCAGCAAAAAAGAAAATTCAACAATCGTCTTTCGGCTGACCCCTAAGCAGAGCCCGCCGATAATCGTCGCGGCAGAACGGGACACTCCCGGGATCATCGCAATCGCCTGAAAACCCCCGATGACAGCCGCTTGAAGAAGCGTCATCTGTTTGATGTCGCTAATCGCGTCCCGCTTTTCTTTGTGAAGCAATTCAAAAACAACCAAAAAGATACCGCCTAAAAATAACGCCCACAAAACAACCTGCGTGCTTTCCAGAAGAACGGTTTTAACAAATTTATAAAACAAAAGCCCTAACACTGCCGTCGGAATAAACGCGGCGGCAATCCTTTTGATCACTTCCAAATCAACCAACAATGACCTCCAATACAAAACAACCACGGACAAAATCGCTCCAAGCTGTATGGCGATATCAAACGTTTTTAAAAAATCCGTCTGCGCCATGCCCAGCAGTTTGGAAGCAATCATCAAATGGCCCGTCGATGAAATCGGAAGAAATTCAGTGACTCCCTCGACAATACCTAGAATTAACGCATGAAATAAGTCCATATTAAAGCCTCAAGCGGATGACACGAATAGGGACGAATTTCACGGATATCCGTGCCATCCGTTGCAATCCGTGTCATTCGCCTAATTTCCATTACTATTTGTTAAATAGCTCATTAAAAAACGCCTTCATCGCTTCCCACGACCGGACATCGGCGCGTTCGTTGTAAGCGGCGCCTTTGGAATTATCATTGCCCGCGTCTTTGCGCGTGAAGCTATGAACCGCGCCGCTGTAATAAACCATCTGCCAATCCGCGCCCGCGTCATTAAGCTCATTTTTAAAATTTGAAATTTCTTCCTGGGACTCAAAAGGATCGTCGGCGCCATGTAAAACAAGGACTTTGGATTTAATATCTCCTTTTCCAGCCGGCATGCTGGTGGCTAACCCGCCGTGAAAACTCACAACACCTGTCAAAGGCATTCCGGCACGGGCCATTTCCAAAACTGTTGACCCGCCGAAACAATAGCCGATGGCCGCGATGCGTTTGGAATCAACCACATCTTCTTTTTCTAAAGTTTCTAAACCAGCCAAGGCTCTTCGCCGCAAAATATCTCTGTGTTCCTTATAGTAACCCGCTTCTTTGGCTGCTTCGTCGGAATTTTTGGGACGAACTCCTTTGCCATAAATATCCACGGCCAAAGCCGCATAACCCAAATGAGCTAATTGTTCCGCGCGGCCGTTGCCATAGGAACCAAATCCCATCCAATCGTGCACCACGATGACACCGGGCCGCTTGCCCTCAATGGCATCATCATAAACCAGATATCCTTCAAGGACGGTATCGCCGTCCTTATACTCGATATTTTTTTTCTGCAATTCCGCCGACGCTGTCGCGGCCAAACAAAAAACACACAAAAGAATGCTTAAGGCGGATAAACGCATACAAATTCTCCTCGTTAAACGCGGCGGTTAATATTAATCCCTGCGCACCGTGCTGGGTGAAAACGCGGGCAGGCAAATGGCAATGTATTGCGCTCCGTCGGGTCCTGGCGTGCTGTACCGCACCCATTCTCCGGCGTGAGTAATTACGGCCTGGCCGGCATGAACTTCCAAAACACCTGATTTGGATGTTACGGATAATGTCCCTTTAAGAACAACGGTGTATTCGTCGAATTCCGGCGTCTGGCCGGGCTCCACCCAACCTGAAGGGCTTTGCATCCGGGCCACGCTTATTTCTGTGGTTTTTGAATTTACCCGTCCGATAAATTCCTGAATGATTTTTGGTTTATTGCCGGCTGCTTCGATTTGGGTTGGCTTATTAATTAGTGTAGGCATAGGATTATTTCACTTTAAAAGTTTGTGGTTGTCCCAAAAAACCGGGTTCATTCTAGCCACGATAAACAAATCGGTAAAGTTAAATCTGCACCAAGAAAAGGGCATTGAGATTTCTCCCAATGCCCTTATGAACAACCTTTGTCTGTAGTTTATCTTTTTCTTAAAGCGTCTCTGATTTCCATCAATAAAATTTCCTGATTAGACGGTTTCGGCGGAGCGGACGGAGCGGTTTCTTCCTTCTTTTTCAATGAATTCATACCTTTGATCAGCATGAACATGGCAAACGCCACAATGGTGAAATTGATAATGACATTAATGAAAGCGCCGTATTTAATGGCAACTGCCGGCACGTTTTCTGCCGCTTCCTTAATAACAAACTTCAGATTGCTGAAATCCATGCCGCCCATGAGCAGGCCAATCGGAGGCATAATGATGTCTTCAACAAGAGAGGAGATAATTTTGCCGAACGCGGAACCGATGATAATACCAACCGCCATGTCCAACACATTGCCTTTAAGCGCGAATTGCTGAAATTCTTTAATCATAGACATAATCGTTCTCCATTTGTTGATGCATATTTTTTCACTGAAAACTATAGTATTCCCCGCCTACTCAAGCATTTATTGACCTCCGTACAATTAATAGAACCAGTTCTTTCAGAGAACGGAGGTCGACCTGCCTGCCGCCTTGCCTGTCGGCAGACAGGGCAGGCAGGGATACTGACTACCACCGTGTTCCATTGCTTTTACAGAAGTCAGTAGAACCTTAAAAAAATGGATTTAACCCTAAATCCCGAATTCTAAACTTGAGAATGTGAAGGATTATACAAACATCTTTTAAAAATTACAATTAGAATTACTTTTTCCAAGACTGTCTAGTGAAAACTCATGGGGAGCAGGCGGTATGTTACGTGCTTTTTAAAAGCAGGTCTTCGGGCTGGGCGTCTAATTGGCCAAGCAAAGGTAGGGTTTGGCTGGTGATGGGCAGGATATCGAATCTGGTTGAACATGACCCGCGCAAAACAGGGGGCGATCGTCTCTGAAGTTGCTTTCCACGAAGCTTTCGTAAAAAGGCCTTTCGGTCTTTCAAGAATTCCCTGCTTAATTTTTGACAAATTTTCCGCTGTAAAGCCACAGCATCAAATTTCTTCTTCATTGCGCTAAGGGCTTTTTAATTTCCATATAAAATTTCCTGGCCTCTTGACGATAAAAATCAACGCGCTCTTTTGCTGTCATGCGTTTCGTCTCTCTGTACAAACGATCCCGTATTTCCCTGACCATTTTAACGGCATCAAATTTCTTCTTCATAGTTGGTAACATCCGCCGATGACCGAAGTATCAATATCATTGCTGTCTAAATTACAGTCATTGCGAGCGACCGCAGGGAGCGAAGCAATCCCAATGTCGACGATAAGATTGCTTCAGCCCTTCGGGCTTCGCAATGACGCGAGATTCATGCCTCCAATAATCTTTGTCGTCGAAGAATGTTCTTTTATTTGGACAAGCATGTATCAATATAGACTCTTGGAATTTTCATGATTTCATTCTATCTAAAAACAATTGATTTTCCATCAATTTCACCCCCCTTTGGATAATACAAAATCCGATTGAGTTTCCAACTGCCCAAGCAAAGGCAGGGTTTGGCTGGTGATGGGAATGATGTTGATGATGACGGGATACAGGCCTTTAATATTGATGCTTTCCACATCCTGCTGAAGCAAAGGCAGCGGCACCCCGCGCCCGTCGCGCTTAATTTGCAGATTGAGCTTGGACGGGTCGAAGTCGATACCGCCGGGGGCGGCTGAAGGCGTTTGGGCAGATTGACCGTTAATTGTTATACCGGGAATCGGGTTCTGCTTGTCATATGCCTTCAAGGCAACAAGGAATCTCCTGATGTTGCCAGCCAATACTTTTGTTTGCGCTCCTGAGAATGTGCGTCCGCGCGATCGCGCATAATCCGTGATCGTTTTAATTAACTCCTGCTGGAACACACCGTCCCCGGCATCTCTGATCCGTCCAAGAGCAAGGCGGTAACGGCGATCATCACGACTGTCTCCAAACGTTCCTTCCGATTGGTTGTAATGCACACCGGCGTATTGTTGTATGCCCCAAAGCATGTCTGCTGCAAATTGCCTTTCATCTGCTTCGCTCAATTGGGCGGCGTCAGGGCCGCCAGCGCCGGGTTCACTTTTCGATGCGTCGGACGCTCCCGCTTTTAATCTTTCGACAACTTTACTTAATATCGATCTAAAATCACTCTCAACATCAGCCGCTCTTTCGGGACCAGATAGAGCCTCAATGAAATAAAGCGCGATAAATTCATCATACTTAGTTATTAAGACCCTGCCCAAGAAAGGATTTTCACTTTGCTCAGTTGATTCACCCACGAAAAAGCGGGTAATATCTTGTGAATCAGCCTCAAGCTTCTTGACCATAGAAATAAATTCGTTTCTTAAATTATAATCGGAAACAAAACGCTCGATCATTTGAATATAGTGCTCGCTCAAGAAATTTATAGGATTATCC
The DNA here is from genome assembly GCA_023247595.1 of Candidatus Omnitrophota bacterium. Next base: position 3,112 of record JAHFGF010000054.1, on the reverse strand, counting down.
ACTCCGACCGGCTTTTGATCTCTTAGTTCTCTTGTAGCGATTAAATCTTTGCGCGCTTCTTCAATTAACGTCCGATTAAGGAGTATCTTTGACCAAGCGCCATCCAATTCACCCTGAGCACCACCAAAATCACTCTTGATTTGATTTACTGCAGCGCCACCTCGAGTCGAAGTTAGAATTTCAATTGCTACAGCCGCTTGTTTAGACTGATAATCAAAATAGATAGGATCAAAAATATTAGGCGTAATTCTCCTTCTTTGAGTTTCAAATCTAATTCTATCGCGAAATTCTCCATTTAATTTAAACAGCTTATAAGCTGTGAATTGCGTGCCAGGCCACTCTCCATTAATATCGGGCTGAACTTTTTTTCTAATTTCATCGACCATATTTTCAGCATTATCTAAACCCATTTCTTGGACCACAGCTTCTACAACATCGGCAAGAGCGTTATGATCTTTAACATCACCATGATTTCTTGGGAAAAAAGTAGCGCTTTGTAAGCTCGCATATGACCTAAATTGATCGATTAATTTAAATGCCGCCGGGGTTCGACCCTCTCTCTGAATTTCCAGATACGGCGCATAATCTTGCTCTGGCAACTTAGCATAAATGCGATCGGCTCGTTGATACTCGCCCTCGGTCATCGCATTCGGGTGAAATTCTTCAGCCAACAAACCTCGTTCCAATTGCACATCAATATCAGGTTTTTCGAGCATTGTGTCTACTTCACTTAAGGCTTTCAGAAAATTGTTCGTGACCAAGCTTTCCGGAAAAACCGCAGAAAATTTTCCGTACACTTGAGCTAAAAGCTTTCCAACTTCAGTCTTTTGTAAGATCAGCCAGCTATAAATCTCTTCGTTTGCTGTGTCCGTTGCGGACAGCAAACGATTGCCAAGTTCTATCCTGAGTTGCAAATATTCAATTGTTTTTGCTTTATCACGTTTGATTTCTGAACCCAGATCAACCACAGTATCGGCAATCAAGCTTGTAAACTTTTCATGTAACAATATTATGACATCCTTAAACAAATCCCGTACACGGGCCATCGCTTCAATTGGGTCGCTCTCAAATGAATCTTCTGATAAATAACCATCTAAAAACCTCTTTACTTCCGGCTGATCTTCAAAAAATAAAAGCAAACTTTCTTTATCCAAAGTCTCTACAATGTACATAGCTGCGTATACTTCCAAGAACTTCATAAAATAACTTTGATCAATGATCAATCGACCTAACTCCTCTAAGCGCTCTTCATAGCGTAAGGCATCTGCCGAATTTCCTCCCAATTCTGCCAACCGCACAATAAGCGCCTGATAGAATTTCTCCTGAGCCAGGATATGATTCTCAGTGTCGACAGAGGTCAAATACTCTTCAACCAAACCTCGATGATACACACGGCCAGCCAAATATTCTCTGATAAAATTTCTCACACGGCCCCTGTTCATCCGGCTGATCTGATCCAAATAGAACTCGATATTGGGATATTTGGCCGCAGCAAGGATGTGGGCGTCGCGGTTGATCTTCTTCCAATCATCCGGCGTAAACTGTTCCCTAGTTCTGCCTGTTTCTCTTGTCAATGCCGCTTCCAAAGGCCCTTTAATGTACGCTTCAAATAACTCGTGGCGAAGTCTCAGCTCCTGTTGTTCCGGGGAAAGATCTTTGTAACTTTTTGGAAAAACAACGATGGTCGGCTGGCCCTGTTCTCTGATATGAAAAGCCGATATGCCCTCGGGCATGACGCCAACACCTTCGTCTTCGCTGAAGATTTGCTTGTAAGGAGTTTTTATTGGTTCTCCTTTTTCATTTTCAATTTCAGCTTCAAGGACTTCGGTAATTTGCCCTGCAAGAGATTTCGAACGTTCAATCGTTTCCGGCTTCACCTCAACCGGCGCATCCACGTCGTAAACTCCGGCGTCCTTAAGCGCGTTTCCCGTGCTGCCCCGCCCTTTATTGCCGCCGTCAACATTGTCTTGTGAAACAACTTGTTCCAGCAATTGGATCAGATCACTATCTTGCGCTGACCTCACGCCGCCCGCCGCAACCCATGCGTTGAACGCCGCAATGATTTGACTAACGGGATTACCCTGTGGAGCCCTGATCGGACCATTTCTGGCTTCGTTCACAATCCGTTGGGCAGATTCCACATCATTCGCGCTCACACTATCTTTCAATCTTCCCCATTTCTCTGCCCAGATCAATTCCCGCAGGCTGGTGATCTCTTTGCGCAATTGCAATCTCTCTTGAGGCCAGCCATCAACCTCGGCATAAGGAATCGTGTCCAGCTCACCGATCAAAGCGATGATCTCGGTCAAATCGTCATTCATTGTTTCAGAATAAATTTTGCCGAGACCCAGATCAAAACCAGATCGATTCACCAAACTCTGCGCTATTTTCCATCTTAGATCATCGTCGAGTTCAATGTTAAATTCCCGCAGAACATTTAAAGGAAGGTATTCTTTTTTAATTCGTTGGGATTTAGAATCTTCCGGCGATACAGACACCCAGAAAACTTGAAAAATCTGTTGCTTATTCTCATCCAGTTGCGCCACATACAGAGCGTCGCTGTTAAGGCCCCAGGGCCCGATCGCGAACCCCGTCACATTCTCAAAATTTGGCCTTATGACAGTTGCCGTTGACAAATTAAATTGAACTCTTAATTCCCCATCTTGTTTGGGGGCAAAAAAAGACAACCGCGGACGGTATTCCCTCGGGATCTCATCAATGCGCCGGTCAATCTCGTCCTGCGTCATGACCCTTCGGCCCATTTCGACCGCGCCGACTAAATCTGTTTCGCTGCTTCCACCAATGGCAGCTTTAACGCGCTCATACCGGCGCATGATCGCGGCCGTCGGGTCTTGCGATGTGTTGCCCATCAGCGGGTCGGTAAATTGACCGGTGATTGCTCCATTAACATCGCGTATTTCATGATACGTGTATCCGGCTTCGGGATGAAATTTACTTGCAACTATCAGGGTCCCGCCAGTTTGCCCGTTAACATATTTTTGAGAATTCTCAAACGGGCGGTCCAAACGAAAACCTGTTATGATATTATCCAATCCCGACTCAAGGAAATCACCGGGAAGATCAATGGTATCAGGCTTTGTCACATCTTTAG
>JAHFGF010000219.1 GCA_023247595.1 Candidatus Omnitrophota bacterium | reverse complement strand
CATTTTGGTTTGCCTGGGGACTCCGAGATGCATTCATCACCTTAGGAGTTCTTTTCGGTATTATCCTGTTACTCTTGATGATCCCGCGGGTTCTCTTACCTTGGATTGATCGTCTCAGGGGAATCCAATATCCTCCGCGATACCGCCAACTTCTCAGGAAATTTTTCAATATTTGATATCGCAAATTAGGGATTTACGAACGGTTACCCGCATAGCGGTGGAAAAAGGCACAGATGTTCTTTATTATTTTTCATTGTAATAATACACAAAACTCCTTCGAGTCAGAGTTTAACCAATTGCAAAATTCGTCCACTTGGGGGAGTTTTTTCGTAACCCTCTGTGACATTTATTGTTGCAGAGGGTTTTTTAATTTCGAACTCATTTGGATATTCCTGGGAAAGATTGGTGGCACGGAATATACTATAAATAAGCAATGGGACAGTTGTGCGTCCCCAAGGAGTGTTCCGATAGTATATTCCTCGGTAAAGCGGTTCTTTGATTAACCAAGCGATAGATATGCACTTGACACAGAGAGCCTCCCCTACAAAATTTCAGCCGAACATAGGGTAGTCAGGTGTTTTATGACTAAAGAAATATCCAGGAAGTTTTCATATTAGGTGTATAATGAAACATCACAATCTGCGAGCGAGTTAACGAGTTAACCAAAAGGGAGGGTTTTATGGCAAGTGCAAAATGTAGTGCTAAAACAAAAGATGGGAAAAGGTGTAAGAGTTTTTCATCAGGGAAATCGATTACTGTGCAACCCATAAGAAATAATAATCTACAGGACGAGGTTGGGACCTGCCATCGCAAATGATATCTGTCATTGTAAGGAGGATACGAAAATGGGAGATAAAGTCGCAAACAAAAAGAAGGCCAAGAAAGTTAAGAAGTAATTTGTTTTCTACGATGTCGCGCTTTGTGAATTACAGACTCCCCGTGACTTAAAAGTTGCGGGGTTTTTGTTTAGTGAAATATGATTCATTTGGGTTGCCTTTCTTTTGCCTCTAATCCTTTGCCTCGGTGTATGATCGGGGGTAGAATATGACAGTAGTACATTGTTAAATTAGTCGTTAATAGTTTATAAATTTCATGGTATTATCTTCCGAGAGGAGATAACCCATGAGCCAAAAAAGTCATTGCGTTAAACTGAAAAAACATGTTCGTCAGTACTTGCAAAAGATCGTTGAATCAGGTGAAGACAAGGCCAGAAAAATCACCCGGTGTCGAATCCTGCTATTGGCCGATCAAGGCAGAACCGATCAAGAAATATCTGACGCGTTAAACGTATGCCTGGCGACCATATTCAATATTAGGCGGCGTTACTGCCAGGAAGGGTTAGAGCGCGCCATCAGCGAAGGGGCGCGTTCCGGACAGCCTCCCAAGTTCAAAGGTAAATCCATGGCCAAGATCACCGCGATTGCTTGCAGCAAACCACCGGAAGGCCGGGCCAAATGGAGCTTGCGTTTATTGGCCGACCATGTCATAGAACTGGACATCGTTGAAACTATTTCGCATGTAAGCATACGTAACATTTTAAAAAAAACGAACTCAAGCCTCACTTAAAGAAACAATGGTGCATCGGGATCATTACCGCCGAATATCTCTGGCGGATGGAGCACGTTTTGGATACCTATGAGCAGCCCTATAATACTCGACGGCCAGTTGTCTGTTTTGACGAGCGGCCGTGCCAGTTGCTGGGCGATGTCTTGATGCCGATCCCCATGAAGCCGGGGCGCGTTGAGCGTCAGGATTATCATTATGAGCGTCACGGAACATGTGTTGTGCTTATGGCTGTCGAACCTTTAGCCGGACATCGCATCATTAAAGTCACAGAACAAAAAACTAAAAAGGATTACGCGGAATTTATGAAAAACCTGTCAAACCATTATCCCGATGCCGATAAAATAGTTCTGGTTCAGGATAATCTCAACACGCATAATCCGTCTTCGTTTTACGAAGTCTTTGCTGCGCCCGAGGCCTTTGCGTTGTCCCAACGTTTTGAAATGGTCTATACGCCCAAGAAAGCCAGTTGGCTGAATATGGCTGAGATTGAATTATCGGCATTGTCAAAACAGTGTCTTGACAGACGCATTGGTCAAAGACGTATCTTGGCCAAAGAAGTTTTGACATGGTCCGCAAAACGCAATCGCCTTCAGACCAAAATTACCTGGCATTTTACAAAGAGCAAGGCTCGAGAGAAGCTCAACAAAGCTTATGATACTATTAAAAATTAACTTAACAGAGTACTATTGATCAGGGTGATGGTTTTTCGCTGTCTGATCTGTTGCCATGACGGGAGCCCGTTAACATAAGAAGAACAGGTGGCGAGCCGGTCATTGCTGGTCAAAAAGGATTGCCCTCTGTGGCCGGTGTACATGACAGGCGCCGGGAAACGATGTTCAATCAAGAAACGGTTAAGAGCGTATTCAATAACAATTTTCTTGGCTTCAGTCATCGGGTAGAATTTAAGGGCGTACTGTCCAAGAGTCGTTAATACATAAACAAAAGGATTGGCGTGTAAAAGGACAATCCCTTTTTCCTTTTCAAAATGTTTAAGTTTTCCAATTGAAAAGAAGCGGCAGATGCGTTCGATATCACTGCGAGAGGGATTGAATCTTTTTTTAAAGATTGGATACTTGTTCATAAGATGATTATACAGTAAACATCGAGGCGTCAATTAAGTTTGTCAATGCCGCAGCGATGGATTTTCTACGGGCTGAGAGATGGGATATATAGGTACTCACAATGTCCGGCGGATATGCGGTAAACTCGTCAGATATTTCACGTTGGACATTCTTTAGATATTCTTTGATCAGCCCAATTTTAATAAGGGTGTTTAGGACTAGAACATATTGTGGTTCTGTTTTATGCTGGATAAAGTAATTCTTGATGATGGTTTTGATTGTTG
>JAHFGF010000218.1 GCA_023247595.1 Candidatus Omnitrophota bacterium | reverse complement strand
CTTCAGGCATCAGCATATAAATTGGCTCGCCCAACATAACCGCTTCCGCCTCAATCCCGCCGACACCCCAGCCCACAATTCCCAAACCGTTAATCATGGTTGTATGACTGTCGGTACCAACAACACTGTCTGGGAATATCACGGTATCTTTGCCGGCCTTCTTCTTTAATAACCCTGTGGCCAAATATTCCAGGTTCACCTGATGCACGATACCTGTAGCGGGCGGAACGACTCGGAAATTTTTCAGCGCGTTTTGCCCCCATTTTAAAAATTCATAGCGTTCCTTATTTCTTTTGAATTCAAACGTGACATTGGTGCTCAAGGCCTTCTTTGTTCCAAAATCATCCACCTGCACGGAATGGTCAATCACCAGATCGCAGGGAACCAACGGATTAATTTTTTTAAGATCACCGCCCATCCTTTTAATGGCGTCACGCATGGCAGCCAAGTCAACCACACAGGGAACGCCGGTAAAATCCTGCAAAATGACGCGCCCTGGTTTAAACGCAATTTCCTGCAATTCTTTATTAACCGGCGACCAATTGGTCAGCGTTTCCAAATCACGCACGGTAACCTGATAGTTATCGCAATTGCGCAGCGCGCTTTCCAAAAGCACCTTAATGGAAAACGGCAGGGTTGCAGGATCCTTAAAACCTAATTTCGCCAGTTTGGATATTTGATAATAAGAAAAAAGTCCGGAGGTACTTTTGATTTGCTTCTTCGCCGCAGTGTTATTGAATGAGGACGCCATAAATACTCCTTTAGATAAGATTAAATCAAAAGAATTTAAAAAATCTTGTTCGAGAAATGGATTTCATTATAGGGAAACCGTCATGGAGCGTCAATAAACCTTTCATAAAATCACGAGGAAAATATTTAATTAAGTCTTGCGGGAAAGGGCTTTCATAATTAATATATGTTTAAAATTAATTCTTAATAAAGGATCCACATGCGCGTCGTCATTCTCAATCCTTCCTTTGGTGAAAATTTCGTTCGAGTTGCCCGCTGGGCTGCCAAATCACGCGGCCGTGTCCAGCGTCATCCGGAATATCTCCTGATTGCCGCCCAGGTGCTGTTAGACCGCGGCCATGAAGCTCATTTTGTTGAAGCGGCCGCGCGTAATTTTTCCATTGCGCAATCCATTGACACCGTAAACAGCCTTCGACCAGATTTGCTCGTCATGCATGTCACAACCCCGTCGATTTATTCCGATATTGACCAAGCCAAAACCATCAAAGAAAAAACCAAATGCAAAGTTGCCTTTGTGGGCCAGCATGCCAGCGCTGAACCCGAAAACACATTTATGATTGGTTCCGGCGTTGTTGATTACATCCTGAAAGGCGAATATGACTATTCCTTACGGGATTTAGCAGACGGCGTGAGCCCTGATAAAGTCGCCGGCATTGTCTGGAGTGACGAAAAAAATGTTATCCATAATCCGCATGGGCCAACGATTGATGTTAATGAACTCCCTTTCCCTGCCTGGCAGCTGATTCAGCCGGAATGGTATCCGGACGGCGGCAAAAAATTTCCTTTCCTTACTTTGATTACCGGCCGCGGCTGCAACAATGCCTGCACCTTTTGCCGGGATCCGCAGATTATGTACGGATACAAATTGCGCAACCGCACGGCACAAAAAGTGGTTGATGAAATGGAATACGATTTAAAAATCCATCCGCAAATCCGGGAAATCATGTTTGAAACCGACACCTTTGCGGCAGATGATGATCATGTGCGTGAAGTCTGCAGTGAAATCATTAAACGCGGGATTAATAAAAAAATCACCTGGTCCTGCAATATGCGCGTGAATACCAATTTGGAAATGCTCCCTATTATGCGCGAAGCCGGCTGTCGCATGCTGATGACTGGTTTTGAATTTGGGACCGACGAGAATCTGCGCGTCATCCGCAAAGGCGGCGTCAGTGTGGACATGGCCCGTCAATACGCGTTTCGCGCCCATGAACTTGGATTTACCATTCACGGCTGTTTTATGATCGGCGCCCCCGGCGAAACAAAGGAAAGCGCTTTTAAAACAATCAACTTTGCCAAATCATTACCCTTAGATACTGTTCAAATCACCGGTGTCGCCGCCTATCCGGGAACAACGCTTTACAAATGGGCTAAGCAAAATAATTATCTTTTGGCTAAAGACTGGAAAGATTGGCTCACCAAAGAAGGCGAACAGCGCACCCTTTTGAGTTACCCGCAATTATCGCACAAAGAAATTGATGAGCTCATTGATGTTGGCTTAAAAGAATTCTACCTTCGCCCCAAGCAAATCTGGAATATGTTCATTACGATTAGAAATGTCGGCGATTTACTGCGCAAGGTTCATGGATTTAAGGCGTTTGTGGATTACTTTGCCAAAAAGATTTCCCGTTCTATCAAATCGTCAGCGCCTGCTTTACCGCAGACTGTTTTTATTAACCGTGTCGCTGAAATCGAAAGAAAACAAGCCGTCGCTGCAAGCAGTCAGGCAGAACCCGTTGCCGTTCTCACTAATTGACACGCGCGACGTGTTTTGATATATTGCTCATAATTTATTTTTAACCCTTGAGGAGGAATTTCCATGGCCCACGTTGTTACCGAACCTTGCGTCAAATGCCGTTACACCGATTGCGTCACGGTCTGCCCTGTTGACTGTTTCCATGAAGATGCTGAAATGCTCGTTATCGATCCCGATGTCTGTATCGATTGCGGCGCGTGCATCCCTGAATGCCCTGTGCAGGCGATTTATGCCGACGCGGACGTCCCTGCCAAATGGAACAATTACGTGTCTTTAAATAAAGAAAAAGCGACGGGACTTCCCGTATTGACAGAAAAGAAAACCCCGCTGAAAAAAGACTAACGGCCACACTAAAATTATCTGATGTTTAATTTTTAAGTTCATTTACAATTCGATACTTCGCAAC
>JAHFGF010000053.1 GCA_023247595.1 Candidatus Omnitrophota bacterium | reverse complement strand
CCGGCCACGGCTGCAGACCACGGACAAGGTTTGCAATCTTAATCGCCGGATCTCTCCAGTCAACATGTCCCAGCTCCTTATTTAATTTAGAAGCATAAGACACTTTAGATAAATCCTGACGGGTCAGGGTAAATGTTTTTCTCTTGATTTGATCCAATGCCTCCAAAAGAGTCACCGCGCCGAGCTGAGCCATGCGCAACCGCAGGCTGACAACCGTATCTTCCTGGGCAATGGCCATGGTGGCTTGAAAAATAATTTCACCGGCATCCAGAATAGGGCTCATTTTCATGACCGTAACTCCGGTATGATCATCACCGTTGATCACAGCCCAATTAATAGGCGCTGCGCCGCGGTATTTGGGTAAAAGCGAACCGTGGACATTGACGCAGAATATTTTGGGAATAGTCAGCACAGCTTCCGGCAAAATCTTTCCGTAAGCCACGACGACAAAAATGTCCGCCTGAAAAACAAAAAGCTCATCAATGAATTCCTTGTCTTTCAACGTCTCCGGCTGAAATAGAGGAATACTGTGGGAAAAAGCAAGCGCCTTAATAGGAGATTCCACTACTTTCATGCCTCGACCCTTGGGGCGGTCCGGCTGAGTGACGCAAGCTACAATCTTAAAAGAAGAATCCAGCAGCTGCCTTAAATGCACCGCGGCAAAATCATCACTACCGAAGAATATGATACGCATAGTTTAGTTGCTCCATTATTGAAGATTGAAGATGGATGATGGAGGATTGAAGTTAGAGAAAAATGGCAAAATAAAACGAAATAATTTCAATTAAGAATCTTTTCTGTTTATCTTACTCTACATCTTCTGCCTTTTCTCACCCCTCCACCCTCTCTCTTCTATCTTCTATCTTCCAACTTCTCTCCATTAAGGATCCACGTGCACCGTCGTAATGACTCCGCTTTTTTTCTTCATCTGACTCACCGTGCTTTTGACAAAATCAAGCGTTGCCTCAGCATCTTGGCTGCGCGCAAAGATAGTATAACGGAATTGATCACGCAGTTTTGGAATAACATCCGGCTGGACATTTAAAACATCCACGCGTTCGGGTTTGTTTTGAGCCAACAAATTATATAACGCGTCCGCCTGATTGGACACTAACTTTTCATCAACTCCCCTGAGCATGATAGAAACCCAATGCGCGTACGGCGGGAGTTTCAGTTCCTTTCTCAAGGCCAATTCGCGCTGATAAAATTCCTCGTCGCGGTTGGCAGCAAAATGCCGGAGCACGTCGTTGTCCACATGAAACGTTTGAATCTCAATACTGCCTTGGGCCATCAAAGACAAATGGGTCAATAACGAATAGGCCTTCTGGGAAGAACGGTAATCGGCCCGGCTGAATTCAGCGTCGATATCCAGAACTCCGACGCATTGAACCTGAAGCTTGCCGAGCATGCGCAGGACCGCTTGTGTCGTGACCAAAACATCAAACCGTTTGGGGAAAATATTCACCTCGCGGTCGAACCGTTCCACATGAGCCTTTGGAAAAAGCCGTTTGATCTCAAGCGCGATACGCTCAACACCTGTTCCGAGCGAACGCAGATAATCTTTGGTGCAGTGCGGACAGACTTTCGGAATTTCCAAAACCAAACTGCATTGACGGCATTCCAGTTTCTTTTTGATAGCCGAAAACGCCAAATTGGACGAACAGCGGCTGCAGCGCATCACATGCCCGCAAAATAAACAACGGGTAAATGTGCTGTGTCCCCGTCGATTGATGACCGCCATCACTTTCCCGCCGTCGGTAAGTGCTTTCTCCAAACTGTTGCGCAGAGGAAAAGAAATCATCATCGGGCCTTTGGATGCGAAATTGGTCATATCAATCAGCTGACGTTTCACAGGTTGTCCGCCTGTAAAAACTACCGGCGCCATTCCCGACTGCCCGGCCTCATAAACCATTTCTACCGTCGCAGCGAAACTGACAATCATCACATCGCACGGCTGCGCTTTCGAACGCATCAGGACCACTTCCCGCGTTTGATAAAACGGACTCTGCTCTTCCTTATAAGAAGCATTGTCCTCGTCGTACATCACGATCAGCCCAAGCGACGCAACCGGGGCAAAAACCGCGGAACGCAGTCCAATAATGACCTTAATGCTTCCCTCTTTGAGCGCTGTCCATCCGGCGAGTTCATGTTTTGCCGTGCGTTCATTGTCGTGAATAATGACATGCTTTGGCAAAACGGGCTTGAGCTGTTCGACGACATAAGGAATCTGCGCGGAATCAGCCACGAGAATTATAACGCCCTGACCAAGACTTAAGACTTCCGAAATTTTTTTTTGAATGACCGGCCAGTGATTCTGAAGCGATTGTGAACGAATCCAAATTTGCTCAGTCTTTTTTTGTGAAGGCAGTATTTTTTGTGCCGGTTTAAAAGCGATCGCTTTGACAGCCCTCAGGGCTTTCGGCAGCATCACCTCAACAGCCTCGCCCAAAGAACATCCGTACCGGCGGCTCATTGCGCGGGCCAAAGCAATAAAAACATTGTCCAGCCAAGGCTGCTGTTCCAAGACAGCCTGAATGGGTTTAATATTTTTAATCTGGCTGTCCGGCTTTAACCCGACGACAACGCCAAGCCTTTTAGCGTGCGCGAAAGAAACCGCCACGCGCTGCCCGATCATCAAACGCCCCTGCCATTCATCCGAAATGGCATAATCAAAAGGCCCTTCCACCGGAAGCCCGACGACAATTTCGGCAATAGTGTCTTTCATAGTCATAATAAGGAAATCCGAAATTCGATTGTTTCAGATGACTGCCCTTTGACCAGCTGATTCTATCTGAATCCATGAAGCCTATCGGCTCGGGCAATCCTGCTTATCGAGTTTCGGATATAAAAAGTTAACAGATTAAAATATGTCTATTTGAAATCTTGAGTTTCAGCAGTGACTTCGTTTCCCAACGGATTAAGAAGTTCCTCAGGAATCAGACGGCGGCCTTGATAACCTTCCTGGACGCCGTGATACCAGCGGATATCCGTTTCATCGCCATGCCAGCAGAGCATCACTTCCTGCCCGCCGATAACCGATGGAAAATCAACCAGCCCTTTTTCAAAATTCCAGTCTTTGTAAAAACAGCCCAAGCCTTCGACTTCATCGACGAGCTGATTAACCTGCGCCATGGTTTTTTCATAGGCTGACTTTTGTTGAGGACCATCGCCGCTGGCCATGATGGCTTTGAGCGCGCTTCCTTTAACTAAAATGTCGGCGACAATTTGTTTAACCAAAGGCAACCGTTTATTGGCTTCTTGCGGAGTAAAGATTCTTCTTGTCATAGTCTCAAGCCATCTTCACCTTAAAGGCGCGGATGGCATTCCCTTTTATTTATTTTTGATTATACGAATGATATCATCCACTGCCCAGGGTTTGGCAAATCCTTTGGAACGCGCGCGCTGATCGGCTAATTCCTGTTTGGATTGATGCAGACGGCCCACCGCCTCGCCGATGCTTTTAAGTTCCAGCAGCCCCAAGCCCACTTCAAATTTTTTTAGAACATTAACATTATTAATTTCTTGTCCCGGAATAGCGCTAAAGAAAACCAGGACCAAACCTTTAACCAATGACTCAGCAATGGAAAGCCCGCCCGGTTTGGTGACCATGATGTCGGATGCCGCCATCAGTTCGTCCATATTATTGACCAATCCGCAAACCTTGACGTGCGGCAGCGCGCGCTGGGATAAACGTTCATATAATTTTTTATTATGACCGCAGACAATAATGAGCTGATGGCTTTTGAGAATATCAATTAACTCTTCAATAGGCCCAAAACCGAATGAACCGGTCGCAATCAGAGTTGTAATCGCCTCTTCATTGATCCCTAATTGCCGACGGATGACAGCGACATCCCATTCCTTCTGAAATTTGGGATCAGTTGGAATACCGGTGACAAACGCGTGATCCTTAGGAACTCCCAATTCAATGAGTTTATCGCGCGTGTAATCACAAGCGCCGGCATAAAAGTCCACACCTTCATTGACCCAAATGCGGTGGACATCAAAATCAGTCACCACGCACAAAACTTTTGATTTGATCTGCTTTGTCCGTTTCAAATACCCGCTGACTTCTGCTGATAAAAATTGCGTGCAGATGATCCAGTCAAACTGTTCATCCTTCAAATACCGCGACAAGCGCTGGGTGTTAATGGCGTTATAAACTCGACGGATAAACCGGACAACTGGCTGCAATTGCGGAATATCCAGCAAGCCAAAAACAAGGGCCCACAGCCACGGCATGCGGCTGACGACAAAGGAATAAAAATTTGGATAAGAATATTTAAAAATCGGATTGGAATAATCCAGGGCATCGACCAGCACAATGTCGCAAGGCATTTTCGCCTTGATTCCATGGAAGATTGCCTCGGCGGCTTTTTTATGCCCGGCTCCGGCCGTTGCGTGGATGATTAGAATTTTCATGGTGGATGACTCCAACGGCTTCTTTGAGATTTTTTACGATAAAATCCGGCTTGACCTTCCACTTGCGCATATAACGGCGGTCTTCGCGTCCAGAAAGCGCGAAAATCGTCCGGCAGCCGGCATTATGCCCCGTTTTAATATCGGCCTCAGTATCACCGACGAAGAATGTCTTTTTCGCCGAACGGATGCTGGAATTAATTAACGCAAACGCCTTCTTGAGCGATCCGATCCGCGGCTTGCGGCAATCGCAGCCAGCGTCGGAACGGTGCGTGCAGTAGAAACTGCGTTTGATACGCCCGCCCGATTTAACCACATGCTTGAGCATATACTCATTAATGCTCTTTAATTTGTCTTTTGAAAAAATCCCTTTGCCCACACCAGCCTGATTGGAAATGATAAAAATTACATAACCCATCTGGGTGAGTTCACGGATGGCATCCAGAGAACCTGGAATGAAATGAAATTCTTTAATCTTAGTAACGTAATTGCCGTTACCAGGAAATTCGTTGATAACACCGTCGCGGTCGAGGAAAATAATATTCATAGCAAAGACTAAACGATGGACGATCGCTCACTTCGTTCGCTAAGACGAATGACGATGGACGTCAGATTTTTCGTCCCTCATCCTTCGTCCCTCGTCCATCAATTTTTGATTCCCTTCTTAATCTCCCAATACTTGGCATAACTGATAATTTGATATAACGAAGCAAAAAATGCCACCATAAATCCGATAAATCCGTCTTTATATCCGGCCTTGCCGAAGTAGGAACGGAAAAAACGGTCCACCGTCCGCCAAATCGCTTGGCCGGCGCTCATATGTCGTTTGGTTTCAATCCATTTTTCCGCTTCAAGCGTCGTCTGACGGTTTAAACTTTGCAGAAAATGTTCAAAGTCCGGATATCCTTTATGAATAATATCGGTCGTCAGATGACCGCATTCTCCTTCGAGAAAAACCCGCGGATGAACCTTCACTTCTTCATATTTAAATTTACTTTTCATAAACAGGCGCAGCTTGCCCGCCGGATACCAGCCGGCATGCTTAACCCAATATTTCCCGATGTAATTGCGAAGCGGAATGGAATACGCCTGGAATTTCGGGTCGGGTAATTTTTTCATGATTTCATCGCGCAGCTCAGGACTGACAATTTCATCGGCATCCAGACTTAATACCCATTCATTTTTGGCCTGGCCGTAAGACCAGTTGCGGTGGATACCTTCATTCTCCATCCGTCGGTGATAGACGGTGCTGGCAAATTTTTCCGCCAAAGCCACGGTTTTATCCGTGCTCTGATCATCAACCACCACAATTTCGCTGGCCCATCCATAGACGCTGTTGAGGCAGTCTTCAATATTGCGCTCTTCATTTTTTGTAATGACTACGACGGAAACAGGGACTTTTGCCATCAGACCAGCTCCTTAAGGGCATTGCAGACCGTATCAATCTGCGGTTTTGTCATATGGGGAAACATCGGCAGCGATAAAACATCATCAGCCAAGGCCTCAGACACTGGAAAATCACCCCGACGGCCTTTTAACTCTTGATACGCTTCCTGCAGATGAAGAGGAATAGGATAATGAATCAGTGAACTCACACCTTTAGCTTTTAACGCCTCCATACATTGATCCCGCTTGCCCTTAATCCGGACGGCATAAGTCTGATACACATGCGTGCGGTCTGACTTGAGTATTGGAGTCGTAACTCCCTTGACCCCTTTAAGGCAATCATTGTAATACGCCGCGTTTTGGGCGCGCATGGCGTTCCACTCATCTAAATGTTTTAATTTCGCGTTTAACACGACGGCTTGAACCGTATCCAGACGGGAATTGTATCCTTTAATTTTGTGTTCATAACGCCCCTGCCGTCCATAATCACGCAGCATCAGGGCTTTTTCGTTGATGGCGGGGTCATCCGTTATGATGATCCCCGCGTCTCCGAAAGCTCCCAAACTTTTAGTCGGATAGAAACTGAAACAGGCCACATCGCCCAACGATCCGATTCTTTTTCCTTTATATTTAGCCCCATGCGCCTGGGCAGCGTCTTCGATAATTTTCACGTTGTGTTTGCGGGCAATATCTGTAATTTCTGTCATGTCCGAGGACTGGCCGTACAAGTGAACCGGAATAACCGCCTTGGTTTTTTTGGTGATGGCCCGTTCAAAGGCTTTGGGATCCAGATTATAAGTATCATTTTCCACGTCGACAAAAACCGGTGTGGCGCCCGCGTAGGACACGCACAAGGCGGTCGCGATAAAAGTAAACGTCGGAAGAATGACTTCATCCCCTTCCTGAATACCCAAAGAGGCAATCGCCAGATACAGCGCGTCCGTCCCGGAATTAACACCCACCCCATATTTAACGCCGCAATAACGGGCAAAATTGCTTTCAAAATCTTTAGCCGCCTGCCCTAAGATATAATCCCCTTTTTGAAAAACTTTTTCGAGGCCGGAATGAATTTCATCTTTGGTCACACGGTATTGTTCGCTGAAATCAATAAATGGAATACTCATAAAGCTTTTTCTACCTTTCGTAAAACATCGTCAACGTGAAGCTGAGTCAGACAACTCATATGAGAACAGTTGGACATTCGGAATTGCCGATAACACGGCTGGCATGCCAGCCCCTTTTTAACTACAAAATGTTTTTCCGGAGGATACGGCCCATACACACGTTCATCAACCGGCCCGAATATGGCAACGGTTGTTACTCCGCTTGCGACCGCGACATGCAACGGCCCTCCGTCATTTAACACAGCCAGACGGCATTGCTTCAAAAGAGCGGCGCTTTGCGTAAGCGTCAATTCACCGGCAAGCACATGCGTGTTTGTCGCGGAAACTCTGGAGATTTGACTGCAGAGATCACGCTCCTCGGAATTACCCATCAGTATAATGTGGGCATCGAATTTTTCAATCATTTTGTCCACTAATTTGACATATTTCTCGACCGGCCATCGTTTTAAATGCGCGCTTTTTCCCCAGCTGGCTCCGCCGCCAGGAAAGACAGCAATCAAAAGCTGGGTAAAAGTCAAAGCCTCCTGGGACCGCCATTTTTTGGCCCAATGCATATCCTCTGGCGGAACAGTCAAAACTAAATCTTTATCGATAACCGGGATGCCTGTTTCTTCCAACAGCCGGACATAATGCTCAACCACATGTTTGCCTTCATAACCGCTAAATGGAATTTTCCGGGTCAGAAAAAAAGATCTGTTTTTATAGTTAAAGCCGATGCGCTGTTTAATGCCGGCGGCCATCGTCAGAATATTCATGCCCCGGTCCAAAGAAAGGTCAAAAACCGCGTCATACTCACCGCCTTTAATCTCGAGGAGAAAATCCTTCCATTTTCCGACAAATTCCAAAATGGAACGCTTATAACAGGCATGAAAGGCATCGCGTTCATAGATCAAAATTTTTTTAATCTGGGGATTGTATTTGAGGACATTGGCACTGCGCGGGTTTGTCAGATAATGAACCGTGGCATCCGGATAGGCCCGTTTGATATTTGAAATCAACGGCGTCGAAAACAAAACGTCGCCAATGCCGAATGTGTTGATGATGAGGATTTTCTTGAACATGGGCGATTTGGCAATAATAGACGTCATTGCGGGCCGAACGTTTTTTGTGAGGCGAAGCAATCTTATAAGCGTATGAGATTGCTTCGTCCCCTGTGGGGACTCGCAATGACGCGGATTATTCTGAATTTAAATCTCGCGCCTTTGTTTTTGTTTTAACATATCCACGATATTCTTAACCGCCTGCGACTGGTCGCGGCGGCAGACCAAAAGCACATCTTCGGTATCAACCACCACCACATCGTCCAAACCAATCAGCGCCACCAAACGTTTTTTCCCGACGGCCAAAGTATTGCGGACTCCTTCGGTAACCACATCGCCTTTAAAGACATTGCCCTGTCCGTCCTTCGAGGAAACTTCCCACAGCGCTTCCCAACTGCCGACATCCGACCAGCCGATACCGGCCGCGGGAACAACCGCCACACGTTTGGCTTTTTCCATAATCCCGTAATCAATGGAAATACCATTCAAATTTCCCCAAAATTTCTCAACAGCCTTTTGCGAACAGCCTTGAGAAAACGCCTCATACAAATCCGGCAGATACTTCGCGAATTCTTCCAGGACAACCGATGTCCTCCAAATAAACATTCCGCTGTTCCAATAATATTTTCTGGTCTTCAGATAACCAACGGCTTTATCCAAGGACGGCTTCTCGACAAACTGCTCGACCTCATGCAGGCTTTTGCCGTTATGCACAACCTTTTTCCCTTTAATATACCCGTATCCAGTTTCCGGACGGGTTGGAACAATGCCCAGCGTTACCAAATAATTTTGGTTAGCCAACAATACCGCCTGGTTGAGCGTCGACAAATAGGCCTTTTGATTCTGAATCAGATGATCACTGGGAAGAACCGCCATGACGGCATCAGGATTGCGGCTGTTAATGATAGACGCCGCCCAAGCAATGGCCGGCGCGGTATTCTTACCCGACGGCTCTAAAAGAATATTGGCTTTAGGCACTTTAAAAGCTGCAGTCTGCTTCGCAATAATTTTGGCAAAACGTTTGTTGGTGACAATATAAACGTGATCGCCCTCGACCTTGGATTTGACGCGGGCCAAAGTTTCCTGAAGCATGCTCTTGTCGCCGACAAGGGAAAGGAACTGTTTCGGATATGCCGCCCGGCTGGCAGGCCAGAACCGCGTGCCGGATCCTCCGGCGAGGATGACAACGTAAAGATTATTTTTTTTCAAATTTTGTGATTTCATTTTCTAATCCAGTTTGATGTTGAACTTCCTTAATCCTTGATTAATCCAACCCTGCGCCTCTTGTTCATTCTTCTCAATCGCCATCTCAATGCCATCCTTCGTGATATTAAAAATTCAACGTGTTTGCTTGTTGACACTATTTTGTCCTTAATTCATCCAAACTTATTACATCATTATTCTCATCTTTTAGATACCAAA
>JAHFGF010000217.1 GCA_023247595.1 Candidatus Omnitrophota bacterium | reverse complement strand
TTATCCGCGTTGAGTCCGCTGCCCTGGTCTTGAGGAATTGCCGTTAAGGAAACCTTCGCGCTTGAATCAAGCGGCAATAATGTGTTGGCTGTTGGAGTCGCAGAGGCATGAAAACCATCCACCGTGTCCGCGTTAAAATTGCCTCCCGGGCCCTGCTGGATGTCCAGTACACTCTGCGGGAATTTCCCTTGAGCGTTTAAAGGAAGAATCTTATTTGCCTGGGCGGTTGTCGAAGCGGGGATTCCATTCACGCTGGCCGCGTTTAAAGAGTAAGCGCTCGAGGCAATTTGCTGGCGCGGTATCATCTCCCCGTCATCATCGACTTCAATCGAGAGCCAATACGGCTGATTAAACGTTAACGCGGGACTCGCCGTTCCCACATCCAAAAGTACCGCGAAATTTCCTTTCGTTACAGCCACAGGATTAAAACTCTCCTGCCACAACAAATTCCCCTGCACCTGCGCGTCGTAGAGCCGGAAACTTAATTTGTGACTGCCGTCGAGCGGAATCCCCTGGCCGTCATTGACCTGGCCCTGGTAGTGCAGAAGTTTAGGGACGTCGGCATATATTAAACCTGCGCACAATAAAAAGGCCAAAGATGATAGAAGTAGCAATCGGCGTTTAGACATTTGAATCCTCCTGTTAAATAACCAATGTCCAAGATACAAGATACAAGATACAAACAATGACCAAAAATCAAGATACAAGATACAAATAATAACCAAAGTGCAAACACCAAGAAACAATAACCAAAAACCAAAGTACAAACAAATTCCAAATCTCAAATGTTTGCAATTTGGTTATTGGGTGTTGATATTTGTTTGGTATTTGGTGATTTGAGAAGCATCCACCTTATTGATTATGGCTGATAATATGTTCTTGAGCTCAATTGCCTCTGTCAATAAAGGTCTAATTTCAACTCCCTCACTCTCATTCGCCTCTGTAATTAATTCTAACCAATGATGGCTTTCCTTAGCTTCTCTTCGGCTTATTTTCATCCTTTGTATAAAATCTTTCTTGCCTAAAGCATCGTTAGCTTCCCTATAATTAGCCCCAACAGAACCACTGGCTCCTACCACTTGGTCAATTAATCTGTTATTAATCGGATTACGCGGTAAACCTTTACATAATCGAATAACTGCCTTAGCAAAATTAGTGGTCCTTTCTTCTAAATCAAAATTACTCATTGAATTTCCTAATTTTCTTGGTCATTGTATCTTGGTCATTGGTTATTATTTGGTTTTTGTTTCTTGTATCTTGGTTATTTCTATTTTCCATTCACCACGCTTCCTTCCAGCGGATAGGTCATTTCTATGACCGGCGGCTGGGTATCCAAAATGATTGCGGCCGCCGACGGCGCGCTTACATTGCCGGCTAAATCCTGGGCCGTCACCTCAATCTTATTTTCACCTTCGGTTAAATTAAGCAAGACACTCCAGGTTGTCGTCGAAGGATAAACAACGCCGCTCACGGCAATGCCGTTGACTTTAACCATGACTTCCTGGGTGTCCAGAGATTTTGTGCCGCTTAAAGTCTGCTCAACAATATTCGTGGGAGTCGATAGCTGATCGATCGCCGGTGAAAAAGGCGCGGTCGTATCCAATAAAACCGTTTGCGCCGCTGAAATTCCTGGGTTGCCGCGGTTGTCATACGCTGCTACCTCAACGGATTTTGTATTGTCACCCGAAGACAAGGTGATGGTCTTGCTGAACGTTAAATCGGGGCTGGGCTGAAAACTTACCGTCCCGGAAACATCTCCCGTAACCTTCACGCTGATATCGCGGTAATTTTCACTCGACCACGAAGGAATTTCCACTCGGCCGGTCAATGTAATCTGCGGATTGTTTGCCGGATTAGGGGAAATAGGATCAAGAACAATATCCGGCCCTTGGGCATCCAGCTCGATGGAATCCTGGCTCGCGGCGGAGTAAATGCTGACATTGCCGCTTTGATCCAAAACCCAGGCGTAGAGATATTTATTGCCTGGTTCGGAATCGGTAAACGTGTAGCTCGTCGGCCGTGAGGTCAAGGTAAAATCCGCTGGGGCAGGCGCCAGAGGCGATGTCGTAAGCAGCCATTTGACCACACTCCCGTCTTGATCAGAATCGGTCATCCCTACCCCGACCGTCAAAGAATTCGTGTAATCCTGAGCGCCCGTGTCCAAATCATAAATGTCAAACGAATTCACGACCGGCGCCGCGTTATCCACCGCCGTAAATGAGGCCCTATTGTAAGACGGGTCGATAGAATTATGGGCCAAATCTTGAATTTGACTTTTAGCGATAATGGCATAACTCTGATTGGGCCTAAATCGGCTGCCCGCGCTTGTCACTAATCGGTAATGCGTTAGATTTTCTCCCACATGTTCGACATCCGCAATACTTATCGACGGCGTAATTGTGTAATTTTGAGGAAAGTCCGCGTAAATCATATCTTCGTTGTAGACGATATCCACATGATTGGCGTCCACAAAAACAGCCTGGGGGTCAAGCCTTGGTTTTTCTTCATCGTAAACAACGTTGTAATAATAGTTTTCCTCCATCGGCACATTATTTTCATTCTTGGCGTTCTTAACCTTAACCACGTTAAAGCCCTGATGAAGATTTGAAATATCGAAGGCATCGGCGCAGGTGTATTCGTTAGTCCAGTTGTCACATTCAAACTGAAGGGTGTTATACGGAGGCTCGTCTCCTAAAGAAATGCTGGGGTGATAACTTTGATTCATTTTTTCATTGAACGTAAGCTGAACCGTCAGAGTGCTGTTGCTGATATGCAGGGCTATATCTCCTTCGTGAAGATTGGTATCAACAATATACGGCTTTTTCTTTTTTCCAAAATCGCTTGTGTACAAATAAACTTTTCCGACGTCCTCGCCGGAAGCGTCCGTGCCCTTAGCCCCCATAATAATTTCGCTGATATTGTCTTT
>JAHFGF010000052.1 GCA_023247595.1 Candidatus Omnitrophota bacterium | reverse complement strand
AGCGGATCGTGGAGCCGTATGGATTACTGACTTCCGTGTAAGTAATAGATTTTTGTTGTTGTCAGTATCTCGACGTCCGCTTTCTGGTTTTGCTTGATCGATGTGTTGTACGGACGTCAATAAATGGAATCTCTCCCATAAGCGTATCGCTCAAGTGTGAGGATTGTGATTCCGTTCAACGAGACCGCACACAATTCCTCTAAATAAGTCTCTAAAGAAATTGTGGTGGTCTCAATTCACGTTCATCCCAACCCTCACACTTGAGCCAGGATTAGAGAGAACTTACGTTAGATAAGAAAATGGTGGTCCTTGAAACCAGAGGCTTCAAGGGTGCCGCTTTTTTTCTTCTGAAATCATCCTTTTATGGTGGGAATGATGAATACGATCCTTGCAAGGATTAACTCGCTTTGCGTTAATCTATCAGATCGCTATTAAAGGGTGTTTTTCTCTCCTTTCGTAAATTCCAAGCTCCAGCCTATTTTTTCTTAATCATTATATGGCAAATATTTAAGAAAGCGTTTTCTTGACATAAGCCAAAATATATTTTTTTTAACCGAAGCGAAGTAAGGTCAGCAAATTGCATAAAAATCAAGGGCAGGCTCAATTTGCATTCCTAAGGATTTGTTGCATACTTCCTGCAATATATTTCCAAAAGGAGAATTCAAACATGAAAAAAATCGTACTGAGTATTTTAGTGGTTGCCTTTATTGTTGCAGGTGTGGCAAATCAGAGCTGGGCGATGGGAAAAAGGTCTGGTGGCGGTTCCAATGGTTTTCAGAATCATCAGGGAGGTTCTAATTCTGGAAGTCAATCGAATGAATCGGATTCATATTCGCAGAATTTTGGGCCTAATCATAATGACAATACGAATTCTGATAATAACGACAACAATGAACATCCTAACCATCATGGCGAAAGTTTCTTTTATTCAGGAAATACTTCTAATGAAGAATTTCCTTCGGCCGCCACAGTGCCGGAACCGGCTACTCTGTCTTTAATGGGCATGGGTATGGCAGCGGTCCTTTTAAGACGCCGCAACAAAAAATAAGCCGTAACAGCTTTAAAGCATATTCCGGGTTTTAATTTTATGGTTCAGAAAATTGGACATAAAATTTTAACCCGGATTTTTTTATTTGTATGGGTATTGCCTGTCGGAATTATATGATTTCATCTCATGATTTTTCTTTCTTCTGTTGAGCCTTTCTTGTAGAATAACCCGCATGAAAAACATCCTGAGTTTAATATTTCTATTCTTTTTTGTGAGCGCTCTCAGTCCTGCCTTTGCTGAGGAAACAAATTGGTTCAAAAGCAGTTCCGGATATAAAGATGTTAAAATCGAGCGCATTATCAAATCTGATTTGGTCCTGCTCGACAATGGCAAGAAAATACATTTGATCGGAATTAAGGTTTTTGATGAGCCAAAAAGGGGTAACCGGCCGACCGATAAATATGGTTTTGTGATTGAGGATTCTACTTCTGACCCGACCACATCCATTGAAGACAGGGCTTATGAGTTTGCCAGTGAGTTGATGGAGAATAAAAAAGTCCGGGTTGAATACGATGTGAAGACCATTGATGCTGACGGGTTTATCTTGGGGTATGTCTTTTTACCCAACGGGACTATGGCCAATGCGGAGATATTGCGTCAAGGATTTGCCGAACTGCACATTCAACCGCCCAATTTAAAATATGCGGATCAATTAAGGGAAGCCTATCGTGAAGCGCGATCCGAAAAACGCGGCGTCCACGCCGATTAATAAAGCACATCATTTACTTCAAACAGTTAAAACGGTTCTGACAACGCATCGCCTGGTTCCTTACGGCGGATGCGTCATTGTGGGAGTTTCCGGAGGGCCGGATTCAACCGCTCTTTTAGATATCCTTTATCAACTTCGCCATGAATTAGGGCTCAGGCTTATCGTGGCGCATTTTAATCATCGGATCCGAAAAGAGGCTGGAAAGGATGAAGTGTTTGTTAAACATTTGGCCGAAAAACTTGAGCTTCCGTTTTTTTGTGAACGCGCAAAGCATAAACCTCCAGTTGTTGGTTCCCTTGAAGATTGGGCCAGAAAGTTACGGTATGACTTTCTTATTCAGCTAGCGGCTAAATGCAAGGCTGATGCGGTGGCGCTCGCGCATACTTCTGATGATTTGGCAGAAACGGTTTTAATGCGGGTCATCCGCGGTTCAGGGCTTCAGGGGCTCAAAGGAATGGGAGAAAAGCGCGTCATTCATCCGACGGTTATTATTAGGCCGATGCTGGGGGTGCGAAAGAAAGAAATCTACGCCTATCTTAAAAAGAAGAAACTTGATTTTTGTTTTGATAAAACTAATGCCCAAACAGATTATTTTAGAAATAAAATTCGCCTCAAACTTATGCCGTATCTCGAGAAAGAATACAATAATAATATGACCGGCGCGCTGGTTAATCTTTCCCGAAGTTCATCCGATGACTACGAATATATTTATCAGCAAGCCCGCGGGTATTGGCAGAAGGTTATCGAGCCCCGGCAACCGTCAGTTCAAGGTATTCGTTTGAAAGCGGCATCGTTATGTAAGCTTCATCCAGCTATACGTCGGATGATTATTCGGATGGCGTTTGAACATCTTAAAGGTGATTTAAATCAGCTGACTTTCGAACATGTCCAGCGCGTTGAACAATTGCTGGAAAATCCAACGGGTAGGGTTGAATTGCCTGCTGGAATCGTTTCAGAAAAAAATAAGGATTGTCTGATTTTCCGGACAGTCCGATTGAAATCATAAAAATGAATCATATTAAAAAATTATTTGTTGTTTTTGCGGCCGCGTTTTTGATTGGATATTCAGGCATTGTTTTCTGCCAGGAGATCCCTTCGGATGGTTCCTATAAAGAATTTTTTGACGGAACCCAGCAGGTTAAACTGGAGACGGAATATAAGGAAGGCGAAAAAAACGGATCTTTTCGGCAATATTTTGAAACCGGACGGCTGCAAGCGGTTGGGACATTTAAAAATGGAAAGTACCACGGCCCTTATAAAGAATACTATGAAAACGGCATTTTGCGTTTAGATCAAGTCTATGGCAATGGAGCTCTTCAAGGCATATCACGGGAATATTATGAAAATGAAACCTTGAAAAATGAAGAACGCTACCATGACAATTTACTCGACGGAATATGTACATATTATTTTGAGAACGGCCAGCTTCAATACGAGTCTCGATATAAGGACGGAGATTTAAACGGATTGACCAAGGAACATAATCCAGACGGGGTATTGACCAGTGAAATTAATTATAAAGAGGATGAAATGACCGGTATGGTCAAGGAATTTAATGAGCAGGGTTTGCCCAAGGCCTTTTCGAATTATGAAAAAGGGGTCAAACAAGGTGAGTCGAAATTATTTTATAATACGGGGGAAGTGGAATGGGTTTTGAATTTTGATAATGACGTGCTGTCAGGAGCTATCAGGCAGTATTCGAAAGACGGCGCGTTGGACAGGGAATGTGTCTACAGTGAAGGTGTAGAGCGAAGTTGCAAAGATTTGAAAAAAGAAGTTCCTCAGTAAATCCTTTAAGGTCATGTAACTCTTGAATTCAAGGATATATTAGTTATAATCCTCTATCTCAATTTTTCTAAGAAGATATCGATCAATAAGTATGTGCTAAGCCCTAACAAACGGGCAGATATAGTTTCGGTTAATCATTTATCAAAAGGACCACATGAGCGCACAACCAAATCAGAATTCCCGTAAAACACCACGCAAGAATGATCAGCGCAATAAAATGCCCAATAATAATTGGGTTGTTTGGCTTATTCTTGGGTTTACTTTTTTATGGTGGTTTAATCAAACCGAACAGAATTATAAGATCATCACTCCACAGAAAGTCGCTTACGGTGATTTTTTTAGAAAGCTGGAAGCGAATCCGCAAAACGGTGACATCCTTAAAGTTATTCTTACCGAGGGAACCGAGAATATATTAAAGGGAAAATATAAAGACGGTTCAGAGTTTCAGTTAAATATTCCCCAAAATGACGAAAAGATACTGGATTTAATCCGCAGCAACGTGACTGACTTTACCGTTGTTCCGGAAGATACGTTCTTGGCGCATTTGTTTTTTAATTTCATGCCGGTTGTTTTGATTATTATTTTTATCTGGTTTTTATCCCACCGCGGCGCGCAGATGGGCAATAAAATTTGGGCGTTTGGGAAATCGCGCGCCCAGGTTAATAACAAGGACCAAAATAAAATTACGTTTGCCGACGTTGCCGGTGTTGATGAGGCAAAGGAAGAATTAAAAGAAGTTATCGAGTTTTTAAAAGATCCGAAAAAATTTGAACGCTTAGGCGGGAGAATTCCAAAAGGCGTTCTGTTGATTGGTTCGCCCGGAACAGGCAAAACACTTTTGGCCAAGGCCGTTGCCGGAGAAGCCGGTGTTCCATTTTTTTCGTTAAGCGGTTCTGATTTCGTTGAAATGTTTGTGGGCGTCGGCGCCTCCCGCGTGCGTGATCTTTTTGAACAGGGACGCAAGGCATCTAAGGCTTCGGGCAAAGGATGTATCATTTTTATCGATGAAATCGATGCTGTCGGGCGATTACGATTTGCTGGTATCGGCGGGGGAAATGACGAAAGGGAACAGACGCTCAATGCCCTGCTTGTTGAGATGGATGGTTTTAATACGTTGGGAGGCTTGATTTTAATTGCCGCCACCAACCGGCCGGATACTTTGGATCCCGCTCTTTTACGTCCTGGACGTTTTGACCGTCAGGTTGTTGTCGGTCTTCCGGACATTAATGGACGTGAAGAAATTCTTAAAGTACATACCCGTAAAATTAAGATTTCATCCGCGGTTAATTTTCGAAAAATAGCGCAGTTAACGGTTTATTTCTCCGGCGCTGATTTAGCAAACGTTTGTAATGAGGCGGCATTATTGGCAGCCCGAGCCAACAAGGAAGAAGTGGGCATGGAGCAGATGTTGGCCGCGGTTGAACGCGTCACCATGGGCCCTGAAAAGAAAAGCCGCGTGACCTCCAAAAAAGAAAAAGAAATGACCGCGTATCATGAAGCCGGACATGCGCTCTTATCTTTGCTCATTGAAGAAGTTGATACATTCACGAAAGTTTCAATTATTCCCCGTGGCATGGCTGGCGGTTATACGCTGACACCGCCGACGGAAGATAAGCATTACATGTCCAAGAAAGAACTCAAAGGAATGATGACGGTTCTTTTGGGCGGCATGGTGGGCGAGGAAATTTGTTTAAATGATACGACCACCGGAGTATCGAATGACTTGGAACGCGTGGCTAAAATTGCCCGCAGCATGATTTGTGTGTACGGCATGAGCGATAAGTTGGGAAAGCAGGCGTATGGAAAATTTCACCAACAGCCGTTTTTAGGCCGGGATATGTTTGAAGAAAAAGACTACAGTGATTCGACCGCGAAATTAATTGACGAAGAGGTGGAGTCATTGGTTGATGAGGCTTATCAAAGGGCTAAAAAACTTTTATCAGAAAGCCGCGATAAAATAGAATTGCTGGCCCGTCGGCTCATTGAAAAGGAAGTGATTGATATCGATGAAGCGCGCGTGCTTTTAAATATACCGAATCTAAAAGAGCCGAAAGCAAATGATGATGTCCCGGTTGACAACAACACCCAGCAAACTTCCTAAGATTTTAAAATTAAGCACCCGTGACCGATGTTTCGAGTTGGGAAGAAGAACAATGGTCATGGGTGTTTTAAATTTGACCCCTGATTCCTTCAGCCGGGACGGTCGTTTATCTTCGGCCAAGAATGATCCTGTCAAAAATTGCGACTACGCGTTACGGATGGTTGAACAAGGCGCTGATATCGTTGATATCGGCGGAGAATCAACCCGTCCGGATGCCAGGCCGGTCATGGAATCCGAAGAATTAAAACGCATTATGCCTACTCTGTTGCGGTTGAGGAAAAAATCAAAAGTTGTCATTTCCATTGATACAACCAAAACAGAAGTTGCCCGTCGGGCATTGGACGCGGGGGCGGATATGGTAAACAATGTCAAAGGTACCCGCGCGACGGACAGATTCCTTGAAATTGTTGCCCGCTATGAGGCTGCCTATGTGGTCATGCATTCACGGGGAACTCCTAAAACCATGCAGTCGATGACAACGTATAAAGATTTAACCGGCGAAATTATCGCGGAATTGAAGTTATCTTTGGAGAAATGTTTGGACAGGGGTATTAAATCAGATAAAATCATAGTCGATCCGGGGGTTGGATTTGCCAAGACGGCTCAGCAGAATTTTTTACTCCTCAAACAGTTAAAGAAATTTCAATGTTTAAAGCGTCCAATCTTGGTTGGCACGTCTCGAAAATCATTTATTGGTAAATTATTTAAGGCTGATGCGTCCCATCGGATGTGGGCGACGGCCGCGACAGTTGCGGCGGCTATCTGCCACGGAGCGCATATCATCCGTGTTCATGACGTGAAAGAAATGAAACAGGTTGCTTTGGTAACAGACGCGATTCTTCAACCATCACTGGCTGATTCATTATGAAATTCTTTTTTTTGTCCACAGTAAAACCCACGCTTGAAATTTTAATCCTTTGGTTTGTTTTTTACCGCATGCTGGTTTTTTTTGAAGGCACGCGCGCGTTTCAGGTTTTGCGCGGGATTACGTATTTGGTCATTGCGTATTTAATCAGTCAAATATTGGGTTTGGATACAATCATTTGGCTGTTGACGAAATTTTTTGGACTGTCGATCATTGCGATTCTCATTATTTTTCAGCAGGAGCTCCGTCAGGGATTGGCGCGTTTGGGGCAGGGGCATTTGTTTAGCGTCAGTTTGGGCGAAGCTGAAATTGTGGCAATGATTGATGAAACTGTCGACGCTGTTTATAAATTATCGAAAAAGAAAACCGGCTGCCTGATTGCTATTGAACGGGAAGCCCGGTTGACGTCTTATTCGGAAAGCGGGGTTTCCATTGAAGGAAAGATTTCCTCCGCGCTTTTGCAAAGTATTTTTATGCCGACAACGCCTTTGCATGACGGCGGTGTCATTGCCAAAGGAGACCGGATTATTGCCGCGTCGTGCCTTTTTCCGTTATCGGATAACCCAAATTTCAGTAAAATCGTCGGAACGCGCCATCGGGCCGCTGTCGGTTTAACCGAACAGACCGATGCCGTGGTCATTATGGTTTCGGAAGAAACCGGAGAAGTTTCAATTGCTTGCGACGGACGGTTTATTCCGGTTGCCAATAATGAACGGTGTTTTGAAATTTTAAAAGAATTGCTCGTTAGGGCTTCCAAAAAGAAAAAATAAGCGATGAAAAAATTGTTCATGTCCAACCTCATGCTAAAGGTCATAGCGCTGATTCTTGCTGTGATCACATGGTTTTATATAAGCGGCGAAATGCGCCGGCAGATATTAATCCCCAATTCCTATTCCGTAGATAAGAAGTAGTTTATGCCGAAGCTTGGTGTCAATATCGATCATGTGGCAACACTTCGTCAGGCACGACGGGGGAAGGAACCCGATCCCGTGTCGGCCGCGCTCATTTGCCTGAAACATGGCGCCCACAGCATTGTGGCTCATTTACGCGAAGACCGCCGGCACATTCAGGATGCTGATGTGTTTGCGTTACGCAAAGCGGTCAGGAAAAATTTTAATTTAGAAATGTCCATTGACCCGTCGGTTGTCTGCGTGGCTTTTAAAGTCAAGCCGGATCAGGTGACGATTGTTCCGGAACGGCGTCAGGAGTTAACAACGGAAGGCGGATTGGATGTCGTTGGAAATTTTAGCAGATTAAAAAAGTTGGTTGCTGATTTTAATCAAAAGAAAATTCTTGTGAGCCTCTTTGTCGCTCCTGACCGAAAACAAATTCAAGCCTGCAAAGAATTACAAGCAGCCGCGATTGAAATCCATACCGGCAGTTATGCCGACGCCCGCAGTCGTTTGTCGCGTTCGGTAGAATTAAAGAAAATACGTGAGATGGCTAGCTACGGGTATAGTCTTGGTTTAATTATAAACGCTGGTCACGGGTTGAATTATGAGAACACCAAAGCAATTGCCCGAATTCCGGAAATTGTTGAACTCAATATTGGCCATTCCATTATTGCGCGGTCGCTTTCAACCGGACTCGCCAAAGCTGTCAAGGATATGAACGTTTTATGCGGGGCCAGATGATTTTAGGAACAGGTATTGATATCATTGAAATTGCTCGGATCAAAAAAGCGGTTGAGCGCTGGGGAGATAATTTTTTAGCGCATGTTTTTAATCCGGAAGAAATCGAATATAGCCGCCGGCATAAAAATCCGTATCAGCATTATGCCGTCCGGTTTGCGGCCAAGGAAGCGGTCTTTAAGGCTGTCGGTGATTTGAACATGGGATGGAAGGATTTGACCATTACTCATGATTCCGATGGGAAACCTATCTGCACTTATCATCTTAAGGGCTTCGCAAACAAGATTCACATATCTCTGTCACACAGTAAAGACTATGCGGTTGCCAACGCCATTGTCACGTCGTAATCCCAATATTTATAAAAATCAATTTGGTCATGTCCTGATTCTTGCCGGATCAGGCCGTATGCTGGGCGCTGCCGCCCTGTGCGGACTCGCGGCTATGCGCAGCGGCGCTGGGTTAACCACAATAGGTGTGCCCAAAAGTCTTAATTCGGTTTTGCAATCCAAAATTTCAAATGTCATCATGACTCTGCCTTTAAAAGAGGTTTCCGGTCAGATAGCTTTTGGGGCTTATGCTCAAATCAAAGATTTGTTTTCAAAATTTCAGGCTGTGGCTATCGGGCCCGGACTGGGGCAGGCTGCGAGCACCAAAAAGTTTATTATGAAAACGGTTGTGGAATGCCCTTTACCGATGGTGGTTGATGCGGATGCCTTAAATGTGGTGGCTGGGGATAAAGATGTTTTACGAAAAGCACGCGGCCCCAGAATTTTGACGCCTCATCCAGGGGAAATGGCGCGTTTGACAGGGCTTTCAATTAAAGAAATTGAATCCAATCGTCTTAAAGTTGCCCGCGATTTTGCCGTTGACAATGCCTGTGTTTTGCTTTTAAAAGGTCATCGAACCATTGTGGCTGCTCCCAATGGAAAAACCTATGTGAATAAAACTGGCAACAGCGGCATGGCAACAGCTGGATGCGGAGATGTCTTAACCGGAATGCTTACCGCGTTTTTGGGGCAGGGAATTGAACCTTTTGAGGCGGCAAGAACAGCCTGTTATCTTCATGGAATGGCCGGTGATAAGGCTTTGATGAAGCAAGGAAAGGTTTCATTGATTGCTACAGATCTGATTAATTCAATTGCCCAAATCAAGTAAAGTTGAAGATGTAACTTTGTAAGTTGTAATTGGATTTGAGACTATTTAACGTGAGTTCGACATAACGCGCTTTAAGCGGGAGTAAGCCATAAAGGCGACTTGATCCTTAGATCATTTCCTTAAAGAATCATTAGAATAATGAGCTAGCGGATCGTGGAGCCGTATGGATTACT
>JAHFGF010000051.1 GCA_023247595.1 Candidatus Omnitrophota bacterium | reverse complement strand
CAAATCCCCGAAGGCCTCTTCCATGCTGTTAAAACCGCCTTTGGAACCCAGCGCGGAAAACCACGGTGTCCAGATATGCGCGGGAACAAACAGCGCCATGGGATGACTCTCAAGCGTTATCTCTAAAAGATTTTTGGAATCAAGCCCAAGGATCGGCCGTCCGTCGGATTTAATATTACCGATGGCGCCTAATTTGGTCTGAATATATTTAGCGGATTTAAAATCGGGAACCCAGATGAGATTATGAACTTTGCGCACTTTGTCATGACGCTTATAAATATTGGAAATCTCAACCGTCAAAAGGAACCGAACTTCCCCTTTACACGAGGCGGGCACATAGGCCGCGGTTTTCTTGGCATATTCTTTTTTGAGTTTGAAAAGGCCTTCTTCGGCGGGTTCAAGCTTTTCTTCAAGTTCCGCCATCCACTTCGGATGGACAAAATCGCCGGTACCGACGACCTGAATGCCTTTTAACTGCGCCCAGAGATTCAGATGTTCCAAATCCAGATCTTTACTGGTCGCGCGGGAATATTTGGAATGAATATGAAGGTCGGCGTAATAGCGCATAATTTAAGAAACAAACTTTGGGGTTCACAAGAGCCCAGTGCCCCGGCTTCCCAGCATCCCAGAAGGAATTACCGGGTAGTCGTGGACGAAATACGAACCCTACAACTACCTGAAATACCGCTACTTATAACGATCTACCGTAAAAGAAGCATGTGTTGGCAAATTTCGTTAGGCGAACCCATTTAAAATAATTAAGTCTTTTTATCCTTGGGAAGCGCAATCTGCCGTACCGATGTATGCGCAGCAAGTGTCTGCATCTGACGAATGGCAATCTGATTCAGGCGTTTTAACCGTTCACCTTGAACCAACCCCATATGAATAAATTCGGCATTCATCCCTTCTATGTTTGCCAGTACAAGCAATTGTTCCACCGTGGCGTATTCGCGCATATTGCCCTCTAATTTTGGGTTGGCATCGCGCCACTGTTTTGCCGTCAAACCAAAAAGAGCCACATTGAGAACATCAGCCTCATTGGCATAGGTTATAGCCACCTGGGCCGGTGTAATCTTCAACGGAATCAAATGCGCCTTGATGGCATCTGTATGAATACGGTAATTGAGCTTAGATAATGTTCGATTCAGATCCCACGCAAGAGAAAGACGACGGTTTTCATCTTCCTTTAGGCGGCGAAACTCTTTAACAAGATAGATCTTGAATTCTGGACTGATCCACATTCCAAATTCAAAAGCAATATCGGGGTGAGCATATGTACCGCCATATCGTCCCGCGGTGGCCTTGAGCCCAATGGCATTCGTCTTTTCAACCCATTCCTTAACGCTGATCTTGTACCTGTTAAGACCAGCCTGATTTCTAATTACGGCAAATTCGCCATAATTAAAATTGGGGTTAAAAACAGACTCCCAAATACCAAGAAACTCCACTGTGTTACGGTTGCGAAGCCAATCCGAAATAAAAAAGTCACCATCCTTCGCTCTGAGCATGTCCGTAAGCGAAATGTAGTCGCCTTCCTTACCTGAAAGGATCGATACAGGCGTTCCCTGAATCTCAATTGAGATGCTCTTTGTTTTTTTCATATACTTGTAGAATTTTACCACAAACGTAGCACTGGCTGGCAGATATCCTTAGACCAACCCATCAAGGATTAACTTTTTTATCAACAGGCTTTAAGAAAAATAATATTATTGTAGAAAACACAGGAAAAAACATTCCTGCAAAAAACCATTTAACAACACTTAGCCCTTTTTGCGAAGCAAAATAACAATTAGCAACAAGAACAGCCAAATATGCCACTCCCCAAAGAATATCCTCTCCCCCTTATTTTTGTTAGTGTTAATATGTTTGAATCCCCGTCTATTCAGCTCTAAAATGCCAATGACTCTCTAAAAAACTGGCGGGTAGTCGTGGACGAAATACGAACCCTACAACCTCTTGAAATACTGCTACTTATAAAAATTCATCGCAAACGCGGTATGGGCTGGATGATCGCTCTTGACGAACCCATCTTCAATAAACCTGCAAAGCCAAAAGAACCGACAATCTCAAAACCCTATTACGACTACATTATTTAGCGATGACAAATATCCCCAAAATCCACACCAAAGGCATTTTCTTAAACAATTGATTATTTTGGATCGTATTTCGTTTTATATCCAGGATTATCCTCTGGGCGTAATTTGTTAGGATAATTCCAATCCGTTTTAACGTCCACACCTACAGTTTTTACTTTTTTGAATACTTCATAAGGATTCGGTATCGCCATGAAATCATCTGTCAGAGAATTTCCTTTACTAGAAACCTTACCTGCAGAAAAACGTACCGTTCCAACTCCTAGCATACTTTCAATAGGATTAACAGTGACTTGTATATCCGAAATCTTATCGTAATCAATAGCGTTAAAATCGGTGCCCCAAAAGCCGCTTCTCATCATTACGCGCTTATTTGTAATCGTATAGAAAGTATTCTTATGGGTTAATATGAGTCTCAAAATGTTTAAAATACTCCCCCATAACGGAAATAAATGCAACGCAAAGAATGGTATTGCAAAACCCATCTGTTCCGTTTTCATGTGCTGAATAAAACTAAAATAATCAAACGATCCCCAAATCAAACCAATAATTAAAAATGGAATTCCCGTACAAACAAATGGAAAAAATTCTGGCTCGCCTACCCATATAAAATTCTCATCATCATCTTTAACCGCTTTAAATTGTTCAGGAAGCTGATCCTGGGTAACCATTATTTACCTCAAATTTAAACAAATTAGTTCGAATCCCCGTCAACTCAAGACAAAATTGCTTTTTCTTATCGTAGGACGGTTCATTTAAAATCTGGCGGGTCTCTGGGGACTGGGACCCTGGGGACTTCTCAAACGACAATACTTACCAGCTTGTTCGGAATCACAATAAACTTCTTAATTTCTTTTCCATCGACGTAGGATTTCACCCGTTCATCTGAAAGAATCAATGCCCGAAGGTCTGCTTCAGAGGCATTAACCGCCACTTCAAACTGGCCGCGCACTTTACCGTTAATTTGCGCGACAATGGTGACCGAATCCTGCTGCAAAGCTTTCTCACTATAAGTCGGCCAAACGGCTTTGGCAATGCTTTGTTTGCGTCCCATCTTTTCCCAAAGTTCTTCCGTCATGTGCGGGGCAAACGGCGACAGCAAAAGAATGAGCGTTTCGATGGATTGATTCAAAACAGCCTGACGTGCGGTTTCGCCGCTTGTAGGAGTTGGATACTTATCAATTGCGTTGGACAAAACCATCAGGTGGCTTATCGCGGTATTGAATTTGTGCCCCTGTTCGAACGATTGCTCGACGAGTTTAATGGCTTTGTTGCGCTCAAATTCCAAAGTCTTTTCGGATTTCTCAAAATCTCCTGTAGGGGAGGGTTTAAAACCCGCCCCTACGGATACATCAAATCGGTCTTCCACCATGCGAAAAACACGATTTAAAAATTTCCATGAACCTTCCAGACCGCTGGCATTCCACTCAAGCTGATCCTCCGGCGGTGCCGCGAACAAAATAAATAACCGCAGCGTATCGGCGCCGTATTCGTTCAAGACTTCATCCGGATCAACGGTATTACCGCGCGATTTGGACATGACTTCACCATCCTTGAGAACCATCCCTTGTGTCAGCAAACGCGTGAACGGTTCATCAAACGAAATCAGTCCGAGGTCCTTAAAAAATTTAGTAAAAAATCGGGAATATAATAAGTGCAGAATCGCATGCTCGATGCCGCCGATGTATTGGTCAACGGTCATCCAATATTTAGCTTCTTCCTTATTAAAAACTTCTTGGTCATTATGCGCGGAACAAAAACGCAGGAAATACCACGAAGAATCAAAGAAGGTAGCCATCGTATCGGTTTCCCGACGGGCCTTGCCGCGGCACTTCGGACAGGTCACATGCACAAACTCTTCGCACTTGGCCAGCGGACTTCCGCCTTCGCCGGTAATCTGTACATTCTTGGGAAGCACAACGGGCAGATCTTTATCCGGAACCGGAACAATCCCGCAGCTGCCGCAATAAATCATGGGAATAGGCGTTCCCCAATATCTCTGACGGGAAATGAGCCAGTCGCGCAGGCGCCATTGCACCGTAGCTTTGCCCATGCTGTTAGCCGCCATCCATTCGGAAATCTTCTGCTTGGCCTCAACGTTGGGTAGATTATTGAAATTTTGGGAGTTAACGAGCTTTCCCTCATCGACGAACGCCTCGGTCATGGCCTCGGGTTTGACGCCGGGATTTTTCGGGTCTTCAATGACAACAATCATGGGAAGTTTGTGCTCACGGGCAAAAAGAAAATCGCGCGCATCATGCGTTGGAACAGCCATGATGGCGCCAGTCCCGTAATCCATCAGGACATAATCGCCGACCCAAATAGGAATTTCGCGGCCGTTCACAGGATTGACCGCATAACTTCCGGTAAAAATCCCGTCCTTGCGGTCATCGCCGGACATGCGCAGGCTCTTACTTAACTTCGCTGTTTTCTCAACAAACGCTTTAACCGCCGCTTCTTCTTTTTTGCCTTTGATCAATTCGGCAACCAGCGGATGCTCCGGAGCCAAAACCACATACGTCGCGCCAAAAATGGTGTCCGGTCTCGTCGTGAAGACCTTAATGATCTGCTCTGTAGGGGAGGGTTTTAAACCCGCCCCTACAATTTTGAAATAAATCTCCGCGCCGAAACTTTTGCCGATCCAATTTTCCTGCATGGCACGCACACGCGACGGCCACTGTTCAAGTTTTTTCAAATCTTCAAGGAGCGATTCAGAATACTGCGTAATTTTCAAATACCATTGCTCAAGATCTTTTTGAACAACCGGCGTTTTGCAGCGCCAGCAGGCGTCGTTGATCACTTCCTCATTGGCCAACGTCGTCGCACAGCTCGGACACCAATTGACGGGCGAGGCCTTCTTGTAAGCCAGGCCTTTCTCGGCCATCTTTAAAAAAATCCATTGGTTCCATTTATAATACTGCGCATCGCAGGTGGAAAATTCCCGGGAGAAGTCATAAGAAAATCCCATGCGCTTAAAATCATTGTGCATGAGATCAATGCAGCGGTAGGTCCATTCGCCAGGGTCGGTCTTGTGTTTAATAGCCGCGTTCTCGGCGGGCTGGCCGAAGGCATCGTAGCCGATGGGATGCAGAACATTAAACCCGCGCATCGCCTTGTAACGGGCAATCACGTCCCCAATCGTGTAATTGCGCACATGCCCCATGTGGATTTTTCCCGACGGATAGGGAAACATTTCCAGGACATAATATTTCTTCTGGGCAGGGTCGACCTTCACTTGGAACGTCTTGTTGTCTTCCCAATATTTCTGCCACTTGGCTTCGATGGATTTGATGTCGTTGGTGGTATAAGGCATATGCGGACTAAAGACTTTAGGGTACACAGGAGCACAAGTACACATGTACACAGAAGCTCATTGTGCACATGTCGCCATGTGTACTTGTGTCCTTTGTGTACCTGTGTACTAATACGCGTTAGGTGCGCTCCCTACGTTTATTTGTAATAAAAAAGAGGATTAGCCAAACATCCTAATCCCCTTTTTCAATCAACACATTATATGCGTTCATTATCGGTGCGCAAATTCTTTTACTTTGACGGCGGATGCGTCAGTACTGTAATAAGATTTGCCGCGTTCAATGAATTGCGTCTCGATTTTTTTGGGCGAAAAGAACCTGGCGCAGAATTCTTCTGCCTTCTTAAGATCAAACTCACGGCAACAATAAATATCCACGGAAATAAAGTTCTTCGGTGTTAACGTATGCACGACAATTGAACTTTCAATCAGCGGCACCCATCCGGAAAGACCAGCCTTGTCCGGAAAGCGCGTTTCATCGCTTCGAAAAATACTCGGCGGTGATTGTTTTTCCATTCCGAGAAATCCGACGATCTCGTCCAGGAATTGATAGTTCAGCGCCAGATCGTCGCAGGCGCCGGGTTTGCAGTCGTACAAATCCAGCAACAGCTCAAAACCGAAAACCTTGTTGGATGACGTGTGCCCAGTGTTGTCCATTAATGCTCCTTGGTACTTGGACCACGGCTTGCCTCGAGGGATCGAGGAAGGTTGGCATTAGCCGCGCATCCTTCATCGGCACACTTTTTAAGAGCGCCTTATAAGGCCACGTACATGCCCCCGTGGGGGTCTTGTTGATTGTTTATATAACAACAAACAAATTGTTTATACTACAACGATGTTTTGATTTCTATAATTATCTTGTGTTTTTTGCGCTCTTTCGTTTTGCGCAAATGGTGGTTATATTATCATAAACAGTTTAAATTGCACGAATTTTTTTAAAGCCATTCCTGCGCGTTCATGCAATCGCTTATTTGTTCCGGCCTCGGAGATATCACCTTTGTTTTCCTGGCATAAAAATACCAACAGCGCAGTTGTTTACACAAAGTCAACAGTTGCATTTTAAAGCCAATTCGCCTAGAATGACGTGTGTTTTGAAGGAAAAACGGTTCGCCTTCTCACAATCTACAGTCAGTCTGCCGGAAAGGATTTTTATGAATATCACAATCAATGGAACAGCCAAAGAACTCAATCAATCCGTTCTATTAACCGAACTGGTCAATCAATATTGCAAAAACCCCAAGCATGTGATCGCTGAAGTCAACGGAGAAATCATCAACCCCTCCCTCTGGCCGCAAAAATCCATCAGCGATGGTGATGCGATTGAGTTAGTCGGATTTGTAGGTGGGGGGTAATAAGAAATTATGATTAGAAATTCTTTGAAATTAATAGAAATTAAGAAATTAACTGTGTAAAGATTTCAAGCGAAGTGAATACTCTTCCAATGTCACACTTTCCTAATTTCCAAATTTCAATGGCGTAAAAAAATCCAATGAATCCATCATCCACTCATTCCATAACCGATAATCCTCTCATAATCGCGGGCAAACAATTTACGAATCGTTTTCTGCTCGGTACGGGAAAATTTAAAAACAAAACAGATCTCGCTGACAGCATTACCGTTTCCGGAACAGAAATCGTGACCGTCGCTCTGCGCCGCATTGATCTCGAACGTCATGACGAAAATATATTGGAATATATCCCCGCCAGCGTCACGCTTTTGACCAACACCTCCGGCGCGCGCAATGCCCAGGAGGCTATTCGCATCGCGCGGCTGGCCAAAGCATCAGGCCAAGGCAACTGGGTGAAGATTGAAGTCATTAACGACAGCAAATATCTTCTGCCGGATAACAACGAAACCATCAAGGCGACGGAAATTTTGGCCAAAGAAGGATTTATTGTTCTTCCTTACATCTCTCCTGATCTTTACGCCGCGCGCGAATTAGTGAAAGTCGGCGCGGCCGCGGTGATGCCTTTGGGATCGTTTATCGGCAGCAACCAGGGATTGAAAACGCGCGAGCTCATAAAAGTTTTGATTAACGAAATCGACCTGCCGATTATTGTGGACGCCGGAATCGGCGCACCGTCGCAGGCGGCGGAGGCTATGGAATTAGGCGCGGCCGCAGTTTTAGCCAATACCGCGGTTGCAACCGCAGGAAATCCAGCCGCGATCGCCGAAGCGTTTTCGCTCGCAGTGAAAGCGGGACGGTTAGCGTATCTAAGTGGGCTTCCGCAGCAACGGTCGACGGCCTCAGCGTCGTCACCGTTGACGGGATTTCTATATGAAAAAACCTAGGGGACACCTTGCAGAATAACAAATCGTATCGGGACACCTAGCAAACTAGACTCAACGTAGTACACCAGGTACACATAGCGTATTAACCGCATATCAGGACACAGGGACACAAGTAATAACCAATCAGAATCCCACTCTGATCAAACAAAGGAGTGGAGTCATGATTGAAGCAGAAGTTAAATCTTATAAAAAATTCTCGGTTTGGCAACAAGCCCATCTGTTAGCGAAAAAAGTTTACGAAGTAACGAAACGATTTCCTAAAGAAGAACAATAAGGCATAACCTCTCAACTCCGTCGATCAGCATTGTCAGTTCCATGCAATATAGTTGAAGGATCCGGCCGCCAAGGACAAAAAGAATTAAAACATTTTCTTAATATTGCTCTGGGCTCTTTACTGGAAACAGAATATCTTTTGGAATTTGCCAAGGATATCGGATATTTGGACGAAAACGAATACCACGAGATCGAATTATTGCGCAACAAAGTCGGCGCACGATTGTGGAATTTCTACCGAGCGCTCTAAGCGCTCTGTGTACCTGTGACCTGTGTACTTGTGTCCCTTGTGTCCCTTGTGTACCCTGTGTACTCTAAAAATTATGATTTCTCTCACCCAAATCCAAAAAACCCTTATCGATGAACGCCCTGAAGCGCTCGAAAACCTCGCACGCGAAGCACAGCGTATCACCGAACAAAACTTCGGCCGCACAATTTCGCTCTATGCGCCGGTCTACCTCTCAAATTATTGCTCAAGCCACTGCACCTACTGCGGATTTCACAGCCAGAATAAAATTGAACGCGTTAAATTGACCATGGATGAAGCCCGTCGGGAAATGCAGACGGTTCACGCGACCGGCATCCGCAATATTTTGTTATTAACCGGCGAGTCTTATAAATTCACGCCGGTCTCCTATTTAAAAGAATCCGCGCAGATTGCCCAGGAATTTTTTCAGGGGATAAGCCTCGAAGTCCACCCTATGCTGACCGCGGAATACCGTGAACTGTATGAATCCGGTGTCGACGGCATTACGGTTTATCAGGAAACCTATGACCGCGCCCGCTACGGCGAAGTGCATCTTTCCGGTTATAAGAAAAATTACGATTACCGACGGGAAACACCAGCACGGGCTGCCGCCGCCGGCATGCGCCAGATTTCCATGGGAATTCTTTTGGGCTTGAGTGAAGTGGCCCGTGATGTTTACGAATTGTTCTGTCATTTGCGCGAAATGGAAAAGGCATTTCCCGGCGTTGAGTACAGCCTTTCATTCCCGCGGCTTCGCACCATCAAGGGCCGCGAATTCGCGCTGTGCGATGTGAACGATCAGAATTTCATTAAAATCATCAGCCTTACCCGCATCTTTTTTCCTCGTGTGGGCATTAACCTTTCGACCCGCGAAGAAGCGCGCCTGCGCGATCATTTGTTAGGCATAGGCGTCACCAAAATCTCCGCCGGCTCCAACACCGCCGTCGGCGGCTATACACTTAAGACCGCCGCAGATCAGGACCCGCAGTTTGATACCGAAGACAAACGCGGCGTTGCTGAAGTCGTTAAAATGATTAAATCCCGAGGCTTTGATCCGGTGTTTACGGATTGGAGACCAATTGAGAATAAAACTTAGAGGACACCTAGCGGCGTGAACGCTGTGGGGGACACAGGTACACCTAGCAAACTATGAGCTTATTGGTACACCGGGACACCTTGCAACCCATCCGCTGATTGGGACACCAACGGCGGCCGATTGAGAATAAAATTTAGGGGATTTAGGGGACAGCGGATCGCACGGAACACAAGTACACGAGCCACTGTCCATATGTTAGA
>JAHFGF010000050.1 GCA_023247595.1 Candidatus Omnitrophota bacterium | reverse complement strand
TCATTTTTAATGAGCGTCCTGACCTTTTGACCTTTTAAATAATACGCGTCGTAATAACCGGATGACAGTGAATACGTGCCCAACATAATCCGGCGTTTAGCTTCCGGTCCGAAACCACGGTAACGCGTTTCTTCAAACATATCGACAATAGGATTTTTTCGTTGTGATGAAGGATTTGCCCTTAATCCATGGCGGACACCGTCGAACCGCGCCAAATTGGAACTTGCCTCAGCTGTTGCGAGAATATAGTACGTGGCAACCGCGTACTTCGTATGCGGCAATGTGATATCAACAACCGTCGCGCCCATTTTTTTCAATAATTCAACTGCCGCTCGAACAGATTTCTCAACTTCCGGGTTAAGCCCTTCAATAAAACATTCCCGCGGAAGACCGATGCGCAGACCTTTAACATCCTTGACTAGTGACGAGGTATAATCCGGAACCGGAATATTCACGGAAGTTGAATCTCTCTGGTCATAACCAGAAATAATATTCATGAGCAACGCGCAATCGTGGACATCCTTAGTTAAAGGCCCGATCTGATCCAGACTAGAGGCAAACGCAATCAAACCATACCGCGAAACGCGGCCATAGGTTGGCTTCATTCCAACAATTCCGCAAAAAGCAGCCGGCTGGCGGATGGAACCGCCGGTATCTGATCCCAACGACCAAACTGCTTCATCAGCCGCCACACAGGCTGCTGATCCGCCGCTGGACCCGCCGGGAACACACTTTAAATCCCACGGATTAAACGTTGGTCCATAACAAGATGTTTCACAGGACGAACCAAAAGCAAATTCATCCATGTTGGCCTGGCCAAGGATAACGCCGCCGCTGGCTAAAATTTTTTCAACCACTGTGGCATGATAGGGCGGTTTAAATCCACCTAGGATACGCGAACTACAGGTTGTTTCCGTATCTTTGATGCACATATTATCTTTTAAAATGATTGGTAATGGAATGCTGCCGCTTGCTTGCGATTGAGTTTCATTGGATTGACGGACCAAGGCCTTCACCTGACCGTCAACATCAGAAATTCGCTGACGAAAATCCAAAGCAATATCCTGGGCGGTGGTCTGGCCGGATTTGATTTTTTCCAATAACGCGTGGGCTGTTAATGCGTGGAGATTCATTCAATAACTCGCGGAACTTTAAAAGACCCTTGATAGGATTCAACGGCGAATTTAAGCGCGTCCTGCTGCGGTAACGATGGTTTGACCTGGTCCTGGCGGTAAACATTTTTCAGATGCAGAACATGACTTGTCGGCTCAACATGGGTAACATCTAATTCATTGAGTTGATCGACATAGCTGATGATGTTCTCAAGGTTTTTTGTAAAACCTTCCAGTTCTGCTTCCGGGACATGGATTCTGGCTAAACCAGCGATATAACGGACATCTTCTTTATTTAACATAGACTTACCACTTTTCGATTATTTGTAAAAAGAGGGCTCCATCGTAACATCATTCAGCTCAACTGACAAGAGCTAACATGTTCGGATAAAGCCGACGATCATCGTTTCTATTGGCTGGGGATGCCCACAGGTGGATTGATTCTATCTTCCCAGGGTCTTCGTTCTTGAAAAACCCAGTCAAATTCGGGAGATCGCTTTGGATAATATTCACCGGCAAAAACAACCTGTCCGTCATCTTTTGCAATAACGACCAAATATTGCGCCTCTTTGAGTTCCGAAAATGTTTTAGCCCCTTCTTCTGTTGAAATGGGAGAAAGCCAATTATGTCCAAAAACCACAAACCAATATTCCTCATGCTTTTGCGAAGCCGCGTTATTAATAATGCCGGGGGCAGTCACCTTATAATATCTTTTTTCCGGAACACTGATGATTTTACGCTGCGCGATTATTTTCGCTTCCTTAATGCTGGCCCCATTGCCTAAATTCAAACGCTCCTCATAATTTTTCATAATATCTTCGCGGGACGCGCAAGAAATTAAACTCATCGTTAGACATAACATCAACACCAAGTTAAACATAAACCCTCCAATAGTTAATTACACATCTGAATTATTCTGCTACGCAGGAATATTCTCGAGTAGAATAATTACTCCGAAGCAAAACAACCAGCTTTATTACTTTTGCGAAGGAGAATAGTTGTCAGATTACCAAGCCATTGACCTGCTGTCAATTCTCATAACCTAATTTATCAAAGCCTCTAATCCTGAATCGTCACCGCTGTTCCCAAAGGAATAAGGTCATATAATTCCTGCACATCTTCATTACGCATGCGGATGCAGCCTGAGGAAACTTGTTTACCAATATGTTCCGGCTCAATCGTTCCATGGATACCGTATTTAGGAAGGTTGAAACCCAGCCACCGGGTTCCTAAAAAATTTTTGGGATCATCCGCGGGCACAACTTCTCCTTTATGAAACCAGACCGGATGTTCATAACGGTATTTAATGACAAATTGACCAACCGGGGAGCTGTTGTTTTTTCCCGTCGATACCTGATATTTTTTGATAACCTCATCCCCTGTTTTTAAAGTCAGGATATTTTCAGACTTATCAATCAGAATATTAAACGTCCCTTTCCAAATCGAAAGCTTATGACCAT
Source organism: Candidatus Omnitrophota bacterium (assembly GCA_023247595.1). The sequence continues at coordinate 6,986 of JAHFGF010000050.1, read as the reverse complement.
TAATAATCGTATGCGTTTCCATCTGATTGCGGCGTTTAATCAATTCGATTGTTGTACCAATTTTACGCGCGATCTTTCCAAGCGTATCGCCTTTTTCAATAGTATAAATCTCAGTCTGACGGGATTTTAACGGAGAATGTATGATGGCAATATTGACGACCCACAATTCCTTTTGAAAGCCATTCACATCCGGGGCATTTGGAAATTTGGCGATCAATTCAAGATATTGCTTCCTTGCCCGAAAAAGCTCACCGGATTTTACGGCACTCAAAGCTTTGTCATGCCAAGCGGATAATTCCGGATCACGATTTTCCGTTGAAGAAAGAGTAGGCGTTTGTTCGCAAAAAGCGATCTGCCCCGAACAGCAACAAACAATCATCGCAACAAAACATAAATATTTCATATCCATAACCATGAGTTGAAACATGATTAGCGCGCCGGTTCCACATGAATAAAAACATCCATGATCGATGGATGAGTGACTTTTATTTTATCTTTGACCGCGTGAGCGATTTGATGCCCTGATCTGACCGATATTCCGCCATCGACAACCACATGCAAATCCACATAATAAGAATAACCCATTTTCCGGATAAAACATTTATCTAAATCAACAACACCTTCAACCGTTAAAGCTGTCTTACGCAAATCCATTTCTAATTCTACTGACGGAGCGGCATCCATGATTTCATCTAAGGCGGGTTTTAAAAGACGGTACGCGTTTAAAAAAATAATTCCAGCGGCAAATAATGCCGCCCAGTCATCCGCGGATTCATACCCTTTCCCGCCAATGATGGCAATACTAATGCCGACAAACGCCGCAAGCGAGGTAATGGCATCGCTGCGATGATGCCAGGCATCTGCCTGAACAGCGGATGACGCGGTTACTTTTCCAAGCTTGAAAATCACTCGGAATAATATCTCTTTGACCACAATCACAAGGATTAAAACATACAACGTAAAAACTTCCGGAATACGTTTGGAAACGGTTAAAATCTCATTCACGCTTCCCAGAGTCAAAGCAAAGGCGGTTGCCATCAAGACCAGCGCCACAACCATGGCCGCCAATGGTTCTGCTTTGCCGTGCCCGTAGGGATGATTCTCGTCGGGAGGAATGGCCGCAATCTTAAGCCCACCTAAAACCGCGACCGATGAAAAAATATCCAAAGCGGATTCAACCGCATCCGCGATTAACGCATAAGAATTCCCCATCACACCCGCGATAGCTTTGATCATGGCAAACGTCACATTGATTACAACGCCAACAAAAGTTGACTGGATGCCCACGGAAATACGTTTGCCAGTTTCTTCTAAATGTTTATTCATTGGATTTAAAAACAAAAATTCTATTACTTTTATTTAAAAATTGATCAATCGAATCCCCTGGCATAACACGCGCATATGGAGGAATCAATGTCCCGTATAAATCCGGCAGTGGATTAAATTGCGGTTTGCCGGCAAAGGCCGAGACAAGACCAAAAACCACAATGGCTGTTGATATGGCTGCTGAAGCAATGATTTGATAGCGTCGAGCAATGTGAGTGGCGATGATGAGATGCCCAACCACAAGCGCCGCAATAAAGACCCAAAAAATAAACGACCCCACCGCCATTTCCACAATCTCTTGGCAAAAGATATAACCCATGTGATCGGCCAAAGGATAGGTCAGCGTCATTCCTAAGAAAAAAAGCGTCACCCAGGATAAATGGGCGTTAAAAAATGATTTTCGCTTAATCAGCCATCCGGCAAACGACCATATGCCTGACCAAATCAAAAACGCGAAAATTAAACCAATACTGACGGACACAAATTTTGAGATAGGAAGGTTTTTAACACTTTCCTGATGTTCCACCACGCATCCCAGCATAACCGCGCTAGTCACAATCAGCCAGGCCTTGCCTGGTGAATTAATTTCTTCAAAGAAAGCATTCGGCCGTATCATCGGCTTAGCCGCCTCGACCTCATGACTGGAAACCATAAAACGAATTCGCGTTTGCCCAATAAGAATAATATCTCCAGAAGAAATACTGACTCGCTCTTGAACGTGAATTTTATTTTTTAATTTGAGCGACGCTGTTTTCTCCTGAGCATCACTATCTGCTTTTACCGATACTTCCTGACGTTGAGACGCAACAGGCATCAACCATGTTCCGTTAAGGCTTCCCAAATCTTCAAGCGTGTATCCGTGTTCATGAGCCCGCAGCATACAATGCATTTGTGATACATGCGGATCGGAAACAATCAGATCGTTGTCATATGCTCTACCCATAGAAATAACCATGGAACTAAAAATACGGTAATCCGGACGCTTGCCGGAATCTTTCATGACTTCCAGGATTATTTTTTCCATTTGACGGACCTCATGAACTTGCGCATCAACGCCTGGGATTTTTCCTGAGTGACACCCAACGCCACCATTTCCATCAATAACCCTTTTTTGTACTGATCAACCGAAGCCATATTGATATTTATGTCATACAGCTTGGGAAACTTCTTGTACTGACGGGCGCAAACAATGGTCTTCCAATGCTCGCCATCCATATAAACAAAACCCGTTTGGCACTGAAAATTTTTGACATCTTCCTCTCTGGCGTTATCAAATTGAAAGGGCTGTGAAAACCAAGTTTCATATAAGCGGTAAAAACGAAACAGATTTAAACCTTTGCTTTTGATCCAAACATAATTATAAATCACCTGGCCGGTTCTTAAATCATTGGCGATAAAGACATCATCCTGGCTCGAACACTTTAAAGACGCCCACTGATACAGCTCTTCCTTTTCATCCTTAGATTCTCCCCAGCATTTAAACAATTTGGTCATTTCTCCGGGGACAACAGCATCGCCGATAGGAAGCATTTCCCAATCGGCAGACAACAAACCGTCAATCAATCCCGATTGGTTTTCTGACAACTGATGTTCAATATCGCTGCTCCAGCTGTCGACCGGCAAAGCTTCGGTAGTTATAGTTTTAATGCGTTCATACAACGCCTTTAGATAATCAACCGGAACCAAAAAACTTAACTGATTACCATAGGTTGAAACGTTGATACCAACAACCTTTCCCGTGTAATCCAACGCCGGCCCCCCACTCATACCGCCGTTGAGAGAACCGGAAAAATGAATTTTTCGATACAATGATTTTTCTAAAAGCCCGTTATAGTTTCCTTCCACAATAGACATCCCAAGATCATGCGGATTGCCCATGGAAAAAATTCTCGTGCCTTTGGGAAAATCTGAACTTCCGAATTCGAGAAAATTTGAACCCAGATCAGCGTTTTGCAAAACAGCTAAATCATGGACCACGTCAATCGCCTTAAGATTTAATTCACCGCTGCTGCCGTCAAACCGCAGGAATTCAATTTTAAATCTTTTGGGAGCGTGGACCGCTTCCGAAACTACGTGAAAATTGGTGGCCACATGTCCCTGCGGGGAAAACTGAAAACCAGAACCAATGACAGATTTTTTTCCGCTGGCTAAATCAATCACGCGGATTTGATAAACAGCCTTTTGATATTTTTCATAAAGTTTCTGGGCCTCATCCGTAATAATAGCCGCGCTCTTCGGTTTTGATAACGGTATAGCCGCAATCACCGACAACGTTTTAATCGCGTCCTGCGTAGGCAAAGACTCCGCAAAAATTATTGGAGAAATGGCCAAATAAATGAATAGCGCACAAATAATGGATCGATATGAACGAGAATTAATCATGGCTGGTTACTGTAGTTTTAAACGTAAATCTTCGGGAAGTTCTCTGGGTTTAAAATCCAGACTTAGACAGGCTAAAGCAACTTCGGCGACAACGAGCAATTGCTGTGTTTCCTTAAGGAGAATCTTTTGTTCGAAAAACAATTGCGCCGCTGTCATCTTAACGACCTTCGCGTCACACAAAATAATATCGCTGTACCGGGCGGGCGCTTTATAGGTGATGGTGCATTTACGGACCGCAAATAAATAACCGCGGCCATTTAAATCTTTGACCGTCAGGCCTGTCGCGTCTAACAGCTCAGTCCTAGCTTCTTCCAAAAACGACAAATAACGGCCGTAATAAACAACACCACCCGCGTCTGTGTCGTGATAATAAATTCTTTTTTCCATCGAATTCTATCCTGTAATCAATTAAGTAATTTGAAAAAATTATATCACATGTCAACGAACCAAAATGGAACGTTTCTTAATTTTATTTTCTAATACGTCATGACTACGGGGAACGCTTTAAAAGCACATGGCTTAAGTTGATAAATTGCTCTAAGGTCACCTGCTCAGCCCTAATCTGCGGCGACAATCCGGCAGAGGCTAAAGCGTCTCCTACATCTGATTTCGCGAATGAGGCTGACAATGCGTTGATTAATGTTTTACGGCGCTGTTGAAATCCTAAACGAATCATCTTAAATAAAAAAACTTCATCCTGAACCTGCCAAAGCGGTTTTTGCCGCATGGTTAATTTCACAAAACAGGAATCCACTTTGGGGACGGGTTTAAAGCATGATCTTTTGATATTAAATAAGATTTGAACATCCGCATAATATTGGACAAAACACGAGAAAGATCCGTAATCCTTGCCTCCCGGTGAAGCAACCAACCTTTGAGCAAACTCCTGTTGAACGGTTAAATAAAACTCACAAAACAACTGCCTGTGTTCTAGAATCTTCGTGATTATCGGCGTTGAAATGTAATAAGGCAAATTACCAACAACCTTCCACTGTTCTCCCGAATGCAGCTGAAATAAATCCACTTTTAAAAAATCAGCATGAATCAGTTGAATCTGATTCTGGGTAAACTCGGTTTGCAATCGATCCACAAGGCTGCGGTCCGTTTCCACGGCAACAAGTTTCTTAACCCGGCAGGCAATCTCTCGAGTAATGGCGCCTGTGCCCGGGCCGATTTCGATGACCGTCTCATCCTTGGACAAATGACATGCGTCAATCATCCTGCCGATGATATGAGAATCGACCAAAAAGTTCTGCCCTAAACTTTTTTTAGGACGAACCATATTCTTTTTTTCTTTATTTGATTTAAAAAAGGGTTTGAAGATCATGATAGCTGCGCAGCCAAATCAATCGCATGAAACATCGATGAGGCATCGGCTTTGTTTTTACCAGCGATATCATAAGCCGTACCGTGGGCGGGTGATGTTCGCACAAATGGCAATCCGATGGTTAGATTAACAACCGAATCAAAATACAGCGTTTTCATGGCAATCAATCCTTGATCATGAAACATGCTGATGATGACATCAAAATCTTTGCATCGTCGGGGAATAAACATGGTATCTGCGGCAAACGGACCCTGCACTTTAATGCCGAGTTTTTGAGCAGCCTTTATTGCGGGAATAATCGATTTCACTTCTTCTTGGCCGATTTTTCCTCCCTCTCCCGCGTGCGGATTTAATCCGCAGACGGCAATCGAAGGACGCCTAATACCAAACTGCTCCTTCAGGGATTTGTGGGCGAGAGCAATACTTTCATAAACTTTTTTTTGTGTCAGCAGTTGAAAAACTTTCTGGATCGGCACATGCCGCGTGACAATGACGGATTTGATCTGTTTAGTTACAAACATCATGTCAAATTTTTGAACACCAAACATTTGCGCGTAATATTCCGTGTGCCCAACAAATGCAGAATCACTAGCACTGACATATTCTTTGGATAAGGGCGCTGTAACAACAGCGTGGATGGATTTGTTTTTCAACAATTCAACGGATTTGGCCAAAAATCGAAAGGATAATTCAGCGCTTTGGGCGTTGGGACAACCCAACTTATAGTTCTGACGAGTTTCGATGCGAACCGGCAGGAATTCCAATTGATTCTTCAACCCAGCAAAATATTTTTTGAAAGACAAGTCATCGCCGATAATTACAAATTTTTCTTTGGATGAACGCTTTCTTCTTCGCAGAGCCTTTGCCGTGACTTCAGGGCCGATGCCGGCCGGATCGCCCAAGGTAATCCCGATAACCTTAGCTGCGGATCTCGACATAGGCCTTCTTTCTCAATTTCTCAATCCAGGCGCTAAATCTGTCTTGAAATTTCTTTTCAAAAATTTTGTTGTAAATAATCTCTTTGACGTCCTTAAGCGTTCTGGTTTCCCGAGGAGAATTACGGATAAAACGAAATATATAAATACCGTTTTCCACTTCAATAGGATCAGAAACCTCGTCTTCCTTCATCTTAAAAACTTTTTCTTCAATCTCCGGCTTTAACTGCCCTTCCTCAATAACCCCGACAGACGGCAAATCTGAATGGGCCTTGGCCACCTCTGAGAAATCTTTTCCTTCTTTGATCTGGGCATACACAAGCGCCGCTTCCTTGCGCGCTTCTTCCAATCCATTATCAAATGAAATAAAAATCGAATCGAGATTCACCCGCGCCTTTTGAATAAAATCCTGCTGATGCTGATTATAATATTCGTTCACTTCTTGAGGATTGACAAAAATCTTTGATTTCACCTCATTATCAACCATAAATTTAGCGCGCATCTGATCAGCAATACGCTCCCGGACATCCGAAACCGTCATACCCTGCTGTTCCATCATGGTTTGAAATACAAGGTCAGACGGATAACGAGACCTGATGCTATCGATTTTTTTATCAATCGCCGCGTCTTTAATCACAATTTCTTTTTCTTTGGACGCTGCTAAGATTAATTTATCTTCAATCAGCTGAGTGATCCCTTTCTCCTCGTACTGCTTCATAATTTGGTCAACTTCAAAAGGATCATTGTTTTCAATGCGCAATTGGCTGTATAAAGTGGCCATGTAAGACTTCAGGTCTTTGAGCGTAATGACCTCGTCGTTAACGATGGCGATAATTTTCTCGCCGTCTTGATTGATTGCCGCCCACAGAGGACTGGCGCAAAAAATAACCATCACCAAAAGACCGATGAAGATCTTATTTAGCATTCTGTCGCTCCTCATTCTTTTTCATAAAAATTTTCTTTTTCAAATGCTCGATAGATTCTTTTAAAAGCCGGCAATAAAGATCAAATCCAAT
>JAHFGF010000216.1 GCA_023247595.1 Candidatus Omnitrophota bacterium | reverse complement strand
TAGGCGGAACGAACGGACGCGAACCCGTGGCAATGATCGCGTAATCATATGACTCTTCAATAATATCGCCGCGCAAAGAACCCTCATCATGCGTTCCATACGCTGCAGTCTTGGGCAAAAGTTCACGGGCGAAAACCATCTTGCGCTGGGTATCGATCTGGAAGACCTTGACCCCGGCGTGCAGCTTAATGTTGTTCTCCTTGTACCAGTTCAAAGGATTGATGAAAATATCTTCCGGTTCCTGGGTCTGGTTAAGGACGTTGCTCAAAAGGATACGGTTGTAATTGCCGTAGGGTTCAGCGCCGAACATGACAAAATCAAACTCACCGGGCACCCTTCCCATGATCTCTTCGACCACTCTGGCGCCCGCCATCCCATTCCCTATCACAACGATCTTTTTCTTCATCACCCTGCCTCCCAATGATTTTTAAGCCAAATTAAAAAGTCCCGCCCCGGCGGTAAAGCCGAAACGGGACTTCAATGTCCTGAACCACGACGTTCGTGATCTGTAGTAAATCCCCCAGTGCCTGGGGTTCATTCCCGCGCGAATTAAAGAATTCCCTGCGGCGGAAAATAAAAAACCCAATATCCCTGTGATCGGGTATTGGGCTTCAGCGTCCTTAAATATTCCCTCAACGAAATTGCTGAGGGAAGACGTCTATGCCTGCCTCAGCAAATTTTATATGCTAAGTTTACCTTATTTTTTGCCATTGTCAAGCCCTGTTTCCATCAATACCAGTCTAAGTGTTGAACGATCCGCTCAATCAACACGAAACTTAAAAATACGTCTCTTACGGATGTAGCTCCGCCGGGTGCGCTGACCGTCCATAGAAGCCCAGCGGTGTTAGTTGGCCACAAACCCGTTGTTCAAAAGCTGGCCACTTTAATCCATGAATTTCATTAAAAACTGAACGTTGTTTGCATGTAAATGAAATCAGCGTCATCGTTGGCGCCGGTTTGCTGTAAATACTTACCGGAAAAGAAATGGGAATATCCGAACTGAGTAGCAATATATTCGTTGACCTTATAATCCGCGACCACATCGATCTCATTACCGATATGCGTACTGACGTCCGTACTCCCTGCCGCGGCTGTCCGCGCTACCGTGCGGCCAACCGTGTACCAGGAATCTTTGGGAGTATCGAGATAAATCAAGTGCAGATCCGTCTGTAATTTCCATCTCTTGTGCGGTTTAAAACTGAACTGATACCGGTAATCATTGAGATTTTGTAAACTGATAAAATCGATATACCCGTAAAAAAGATGGTTGGTGGGATAAAGATTATCGAATGTCGTCATCTTACCGTCGGTAGGATTCGAATCGCCGGAACCGTAATCGAACTCAAAAGCGGCGCGCGGTTTCCATTTATGGTCCACCAGCGTGTAGCCGACAATACCAACCGCCATCGTCGAGCGGACATCCTGGTCCTTAAAGTTCCCCCACTGTTCGGCGGCTTCTAATTCATAATCAATGCCGTTGGCAAACGCCTTTTTAACGCGCCCGCCGAACGTGTAATCGCTGATCTCGCTGGACCCGCTGGGGCCGAAAGAAACATTTTTCCAAGTTTGCCGGTGGATCAAATAATTCTCAAACTGTGTTTCATGCAAAGCTTTAGCGGTCAAATAATAAGCATACACACGGTCCTTAGTTGAGGTGTCGAACAGGTCGTCCCCTTCTATGGGGCTTTTGATGGGGCTTTTATCACCACCGAGAAAATCCAACTGGACGTGCGCGGGAAGGAAATGAAAACCAATTTTCCCGCCGTCAAATGTTTGGGCGACGTTAGACCAGTTGAATCCGCCGATCAGGCGCTGCGCGCCGTAAGAAAATTCCTGACGCCCGGCCCGCATGGAAAATTTATTCATCTGCAGCGGTTCGAAAGCCACATTATCTTCATAATTCAAATACAGTTGCCGGATATCCATATAATTCTCATAAGCGGTTTTGACCTCAAAATCCGCGTTGCTGATGCGCGAATCCTGGCCCTGAATGAATAAACTTAACGGTTTTACCGGCTTAAAAGTTAAGCCCACTCTTGTTCGAAGAAGATGGAACGCGTCATCATCTTCACGGCTATCACTAAAATCAAAGTTCTCCCTGTATTCAAACCGGTAACGAAATTCCAGATCCATTTTCAAATATTCCGGAAGACGCTGGTTAATGAGCGGCCCGGCATAAACTTTAGGCGCTCCCGACCCTAGCAAAACAACTAAGGTACAAAATAAAATACCAACAAATTGGGATAACTTACTTTTTTGAACTCTCACGATAATTGTATTCATACGTTCTCCTTTGCGTGTGATACTCGATGATTACCTTCCAAAAAATCAATAAGCTTTCCGCGTAGACGATAATAATCCGGGTGGTCAAGAATATTCTTACGGTCCCTCGGCCTTGGAATATGCACACCCATGATATCCCCCACTTTCGCGGCCGGGCCGTTGGTCATCATGACAACGCGGTCCGAAAGAAAGATCGCCTCGTCGACATCATGCGTGACCATGACCGTCGTGATACGCTCTCTTAACCATACTTCGATCAAAACTTCCTGCAATTCAGCGCGTGTTAGAGAGTCCAGCATGCCGAAGGGTTCATCCAAAAGCAGCAGTTTCGGTTTAAGCGCGAATGCGCGGGCAATGCCCACACGCTGCTTCATGCCGATCGACAGCTCGCTTGCTTTTTTATGCATGGAATCTCCCAAACCGACGCGATTCAAATAATAAGCGCAGATATCTTCTCGCTGCTGCTGAGTGCCATGAAAGAATACCTTGGAGACGCCTAACATCACATTCCCAAAAGCGGTCATCCATGGAAAAAGGCTCGGCGACTGGAACACAACACCGCGGTCAGGCCCCGGAGCCACGATCTGCCGGCTGCCCAGAGAAATATCCCCGGATGTCACTGTGCTTAAGCCCGCCGCCATCATCAGCGCCGTTGATTTACCGCAGCCGGAATGCCCGAT
>JAHFGF010000215.1 GCA_023247595.1 Candidatus Omnitrophota bacterium | reverse complement strand
TATCTGGAATATGCTGTTGATGCATCCATTCGAATGGCTTTAAAAGTTTTTAACGCGTATGCCAAGAATCAAAAAACGTCCATGAACGCGCGGTCGTTGTCCCGTTTTGTTAACCGGCTGTTGTTGGTCAGGGCGAAATTAAGTTTAGGGCGTCCGGATAAATTTTTTCATGAATCGGATATTGAAAATGAATTGTTAAGAAAAATTATTTATCAGACAAGCACAGAGAACAACTCTCAAGATCTGCCGGTGCTTGAGTTGATCATTGATCTAGTGGAATTATCCCTGCAGCTGGAACATGCCCGTAACGAAAAGGGGCCTGGCACCTTTTTATCTTCCAGTCCGCTAAACAAAAAAGAGCCAGGTTTCTTTATGAAGGATCGCCGGAAGTTTTTGCTCGCAACTATGCTGGGCATGATTTTACCGACGCTATTCGTTCGCGATGCCTTATATCAAGAAGACGACGCGCAAGAGTTCGCCAATCAATTGATGAATTCAATTTATACTCGGTTAAAACGCGATATTTCAAGCCAAAGCAAGGTGGTTGAGGTCGCTGTGGTGGATCAAGTGATCAAAGCCATTGAAGAGACGCAGAATCTTGTGCCAATAATTTCTACGCGCAGGGAACATTTGGCGCTTCTTAAGTCAACGACAAAATATTTAATCAAGTTAAAAAAAGAATTGGTTGAGTTACACGCGAAAAGCCAGCCGGCCGATATGAAAGAAGCCGGAAACAAACAGGATGCCATTTTTGAGAAAGTCCGCGATTTCATTTTGTCTGCACCCATGGAAGCCCATACGCCGGAATTATTTGCTGTCATGACCAAGTTGGTGGAACTTCGCGAGCTGAAAAAACCTTACTCAGGTTATGACGCCTATATGCTGCGCGAAATGCTTTTTGAGTATCAGGTCAGAAACGGCTACCAAATTCCGTTATCAACAAAGATCGAATTCGCCGGAGTGATGGCTGATATCGACCAGCTTATGGAGTTTATGGATAAACGTATGACAGCGGTAGATCCTCAAATAGTTCTGGGCTACCAAAGAGATCTTGCGGTTTATTTTTATACACAATGGTTTCAAATTCGATTAGTTGAACAATTTGGGAAGGTCAAGGGGCAGCCTGTCCAGAATTTTCCGCGGAACAATAGTGACCAAAGACATTATGACCCACGGCAGAAGATTGAAGGCCACAACCGCGGTCCTGCCGCCGGCATCAGCGCGGCCAAAGTCTCCAGCCCTATCGGACTTTATCAATACGCGCGTCATTATTTAAATATCGGCGGCATGAAATTGCAGCGTGCATGGCTTGGTGCTGTTGAGAAAATTAAATCATTTTTTGGTACTGATTCTATAAAATCGGAAATTCGTAATGTTGGGAGGTTAAGGAAAGGGCCGTTCGTTGCGGCCGGTGTAACCGAAATCCCGGACGAAGATTTAGCCGATTACTTAAGCCAGTTTGAATTTAATCAGTCACGCATTCGTTTCTTAGAGAAGGCTGCTGAAACTTCGCTTAAGTTGGCATGGGATATTCGCGGGCCGGATCTGCGGGGTGATTTTATAATATCGTCGTATGAAGTAAATAATTTGCGTAGAATCGGGCGCATCTTGTTGGTGGCTTCCCGGCTGAGTCTTGGGCATGAACAAGGCGATCAATTTAATATTGAGGATATTGAAAATCAACTTTTAAAGTCGATCATCAAGCGCGCGTTACTGATAAACGGTGAAACATACCAGAGCGTGTCGGATATGCTTATCGATTTATTAGAACTTATTTTATTTTTGGAACAAGCAAAGGAAATATCTTCCAACAAAAACCCGGAACCTATTGCCTTGCCGGACGGAAATAAATCTCCTATCGGTAAAATCCAAAAATATAAAGAGCAATGGCTCAGGCGTTTACCAATTGAAATATTGAGTTTCTTCGGCGTTATTGTGCTAGGTGTGGTCACGGGATGGGGTAGTAAAGAGGTCGACATAACTACTGTTCCAGAGGATTTATTAGCCGATAATCTGGATCAGTTTATGCGTAACCAAGATTATATCGAAGGTCTGTTGAGAGATCTTCAGGTCTCGCTGGATCTTGCTAGGGAAATTCATAATGAAAATATGTACGACGCTGTTAGGAAACAAGCAATCGAGACTGAAAGACTTAAAATAATTGGCGAAATTTTATTTTTCGCATCCCGTCGCAGTCTGGGCGGTTTAAACAAGAAATCATTTACAGTTCACGATATTAAAAACAGTCTTTTACGATCCATCATCGAGCGCGCTTTAGGAAAGAATCAAAAAGGACCAATCAATCTTGTCGCGCTCATTTTTGATATGCAGGAATTGATTCTCATTCTTCAAGAGATCAACAAAATTTCCCAAAAGACCGGCAACGGGGATCAGAAGTCAGCCTCCAGCCCGGTGAACAAAGAAATCGGCGCGGCGTTCCGTCGTATCCGGTCATTTTTCTTGATTGAACTGATTATAGATCGGCCTTTCTCAGTATCAACAAAGCTTGGTGATTTACCCGTCTTATTGGAAAAACAAAGGCCGATAAATTTGTCTGTAACGGCCGATGTATTGTTCGATATAGTTTTTAGTTTTCTCGGCCTATTTGTTTCACTCGGGCAAGCTTGGAGATATTTGCTTATTGGAAATGCCGGCCAAAGATTTCTGGAGTCCATTAATTCTTTTGAACAAATTATCATAGAAATTGAAGATTTAAATGCGCTTGATAAGAAACATAGTTGGATCAGTTCAAGACCGGAGCAATTATTCTTTCTGGAAGATGCTCTTCGCGCTTCCTTGAAGTTGGCCGCGGGCGCTTTAAACATATCAGCAAAAGCTCCGATTTCAGACGAGGCAGTACAAACAATTTTCAAAACTGTTCACTGGATGCTGCGTCACGCGGCCAGATTAAATTATGGTTTGAGAAGCATCGCGTTTGAGGAAACCCGGATCGGGAATTTTTTATTGCGAAGGATCATCAAGAAGACT
>JAHFGF010000049.1 GCA_023247595.1 Candidatus Omnitrophota bacterium | reverse complement strand
AGCAGGTTTCCTACCAACAATTGCTTGAAATTTTTTGGCGCAATATCGATCCCACAACCGTTGATAAACAGTTTGTGGATGAAGGCAGCCAGTACCGCACCGGCATTTTTTATCATTCCGACGAACAACGGCGGCTTGCCGAAGAGTCCAAGGAAACGCTGGAGGAAGAAGACCGTTTCGGCGCGCCTATCGTAACCGAAATAACTTTCGCATCACAATTTTATCCGGCGGAAGGATATCATCAAGGCTACTGTAAACTCCGACCTATTCATTACAAGATGTACCGCGCTGGTTCCGGCCGGGATGAATACATTCGTGAAGTTTGGGGAGATGAAGAGAAAGGGAAGCATTAATTCATGAAGAATTCCTTTTTAAAAAATTACGGATTTTCTCTTCTTCTGCTTTGTTCAATTGTCGTTGGCTCTGTTCTGGGTATTCTCCTCAAAGAAAAAGCCGTTATGCTCAAGCCGTTGGGCGATATTTTTCTTAATCTGCTTTTTTCAGTTGTTGTCCTGCTTGTCTTTTTCTCGATTTCCTCGGCGGTTGCGGTAATGTCCGATGGGAAACGGTTAGGAAAAATATTGGGAATTATGATGGCGGTTTTTATTGTGACCGGCATTATTTCATCAGTTCTCATGATCACGGTTGTTAAGATTTTTCCTCCGGCCCGCGATGTGCATATTGCTTTGAAAGCGCCGGATTCGATGGAGCATATGCGCGTTTCAGAGAATATTGTTAAGGCATTAACCGTATCTGATTTTAATGAACTCTTATCCAAGAAGAACATGCTGGCCCTGATTATTTTTTCAATCCTGCTTGGTTTTGCAGCATCCAGGGTGGGGCTGCCCGCGAAACCTTTTGTCGATGTGCTTCTTGCCGGCAATGAGGTTATGGCGAAAGTTGTTTCACTAATAATGCTTTATGCGCCTATCGGGTTGGGCGCGTATTTTGCTTATTTGGTCGGGGTTTTTGGGCCGGAACTTTTGGGATCTTACCTGAGAACCGTTTTGATTTATTATCCAGTTTCTTTTTTGTATTTCTTTATCGCCTTTTCGTTTTATGCTTACCTGGCCGCTGGGAACAAGGGGTTCAAACGGTTTTGGTCTGCGATTGCGACGCCTTCGTTAACGGCGTTGGCCACGGGAAGTAGTGTGGCGACTATTCCGTCGAATTTGGAAGCTGCTAAGCAAGTGGGGATTCCCAAAGACATTCGAGAAGTTGTGATTCCCATCGGGGCTACGATTCATATGGAAGGTTCCTGCTTATCCGCCATCCTTAAAATCGCGTTACTCTTTGGAATTTTTCATATGGATTTTTCCGGTATTGGGACGCTTACGACTGCCGTCGGCATCGCGTTATTAAGCGGCACGGTGATGAGCGGCATACCCGGCGGGGGATTCTTGGGGGAATTATTGATTGTCACCATGTATGGTTTTCCGGTTGAAGCCCTGCCGGTTATTTCCATGATCGGAACATTGGTTGACCCGCCGGCCACCATGGTTAATGCCGTGGGGGATAATGTTTCCAGCATGCTGGTATCAAGGGTTATGTATGGAAAAAACTGGCTTAGCAGTTAGCCGGGGATAAAAGGTAGGATTAGTTAATTATCGAGGAGAAAAACATGAAATTGCTTTATACCAAACGTTCACCGTATGCGCGAAAAGTGCGCATTCTTGCTCTTGAGAAGAAAATTGAAATGCCATTGGTTGATGAAGACCTTACAAAAAAATCGTCGGCGTTGTTAAAGGCAAATCCGCTGGGTAAAATTCCGGCATTGCTTCTTGATAATGGTGAAGCAATTTTTGACAGTCCGGTGATTTGTCAATATATCGACGGATTAAATGACGCGCCGATTTTGATTCCTCGTTCCGGAAAAGAACGTCTGCAGGTATTGCAATGGGAAGCGATTGGTGATGGGTTAACAGATGTTTCATTAGCTGCGTATCGTGAAAAACTTAACCATCCCAATGATTTTAATGCGCCGTTTGTGACGGCCCAGGAAGATACGATACGAAGAACGTTATCCTTTATTGATGCGCACATTTCAGAATTGACTACGCTGTCATTGGCGTCCATCGCGGTTGTGGCGGGTGTAGGCTACACGCAGTTTCGTTTAGGACATTTGGTGGATGCGAAACAATTTCCTAATTTAATGTCCTGGTTTCAAGAGTTTTCTCGTCGTCCCAGTGTGAACTCCACAGTTCCTGTCGCATGATCAAAAATAAGATTGCCCAATTTCCTTTTTTGAATATAAAGTTCATTGGTTTCGGACTCGGTGTGCTTTGTTTTTTAGGCTGTGCGTCTTTAGGTGGGCATAAGACAGTTCAACCGGCGGATGAACTCAAAACGCTTTCCCAAAATATTCAACAAGCCATCATTGTCGAGCCTCAATCGGATTCCCAGGCAGTTCTTACGGCGTGGGAATTGAAGAACGGCCGGTGGTTTCAAAAATATTCCTCGATGCCGGCGATGGTCGGCCGCAGCGGAATTGCGGAATTCCAAATGAAACGGGAAGGCGACGGCAAAACTCCGTCCGGCATATTTGAGATAAAACTGGCTTTTGGTTATGATCAACGCATCGATACGAAGTTAATGTTTCGGCAGGCCACCGAAAATGATTTTTGGGTGGATGATGTGAAATCTCCACAATATAACCAATGGGTGGTTGGAAAGCCGAACGCGTCATCATTTGAAGACATGAAACGCAAGGACTCACTTTATAAATTAGGCGCGGTCATTGAATACAATACCGGCCCCATTATTCCGGGTTATGGCAGCGCGATTTTTTTACATATCTGGAAAGAAAACGGAAAATCAACGTCCGGCTGCGTGGCGCTTGCCGAGGAGAATGTCAAACAACTTCTGGCCTGGCTGGATGTTAAACGTTCTCCAGTCATCATTATCAAAACACATCACAAACCTTCATGAAACGCATTATCCATTTTTCTATAATTGCTCTCTTTATGCTGCTCGGGACATTTTCCTGGGCGGAGCCGCAATATGCCGCTCATACCAAGGTTGAACTTATTAGTGATGTGAAAACTATCGCGCCGGGTGGAGCTTTGCGTGTGGCTGTCAAAATGACCATGGATAAAGGCTGGCATGTCTATTGGAAAAATCCGGGTGATTCCGGCCTTTCACCGACTATTGAATGGACACTGCCTCAAGGCGTGAGTGCGGGAGAAATTCATTGGCCTTTTCCAAAGCGCATTGTTTCCGGACCATTAACCAGTTACGGCTATGAACAAGATGTTTTGTTAATTACCGACGTTGTTGTTCCAAAAGAAATGTCGGCAGAAAATGATCTTCTCATTAAGGCCAAGGTCGATTGGCTGGCTTGTCAGGTGGATTGCATTCCCGGCCGCGCGGAATTTCAAATTTCGGTTCCGATTCAAGAAGGTCCATCGCAAAAAGATGAAAACATCTTAACTCAGTTTGATGCTGTTGCATCGCAATGGCCTGTTGATTCCGGTGATTTGATTATCAAGGCTTTGGATCGAGGAACGTATCTTGAATTAAATATTGCGCCCATCAAAAACAATCGAATGTTCACTGAATTATATTTCTATCCCGAACGCAGCGATTTAATTGACCATGCCGCCGTGCAGATGATATCTGGATTGGCCAAAGGTGTTAGTTTAAAAATTGAGAAATCAAATATATTTCCAGTGAGCGGAATCAATGTTCTTAAAGGAGTATTGGTTGGCCGCGCTAGGGACAAAGGGAGCGATTATGCCGTTGTGGTTGATGTTCCTTTAGAAAAGATGTTCACTATTTGGAAGGACTATTCTCCCGAACTGGTTAAGGACTTATTAAAACAGAAAAAAGCCGTGTTCATTGATTTTACAGCCGCCTGGTGTTTAACCTGTCAGCTCAACGATCGGTTAGTTTTTAAAAATAAAGATGTGCAGGCGCTTTTTCGAAAATTGGCTATTGAAACTGTCAAAGCCGATTGGACCAGCAAAGATTCAGCTATCGCGCGGTCATTGGAAAGCTATGGAAAAAATAGCATACCGCTTTACGTATATTATCCAGCGGCCTCAAATAATCCGGAGATATTACCGGAACTTATTACACCTGAAATGATCATCCAAAGGCTTGGCAAGACCGATGAAATTCATTGATTTTTCTAAATGCTTTGCCATAATTATTCTTCTACGCAAAAATAATAGAATCTTGAGTTTTGCTTCGCAGCAATATTCTCGACCAGAATAATTGCTCCGAAGCAAAAGAACCAGTTCTATTGCTTTTGCGAAGGAGAATAGGCACCGTGATTTAACCATTCAAAGAGGAGTTTGATATGTTTAAAAAATTATTCCTTCTTCCTGTTTTTGTCGGATGTCTTTTTCTGGCGGCCATTAGTGAAGCTGGTGTTAATGTGGGGGAATCAGCTCCGGATTTTACTTTGACGGATACCAACGGCAAAGCGCAGACGTTGTCGCAATATAAAGGCAAGTTTGTGGTTTTGGAATGGTTTAATCATGACTGCCCATTTGTTCATAAACATTACGACAGCGGTAATATGCAGGCCTTGCAGAAGGAATACACAGCTAAGGATGTAATTTGGCTGTCAATTAATTCATCAGCGCCGGGAAAAGAGGGATATTATCCCGCGGATAAAGCGAATGAATTAACAAAGGAAAAGGGTGCATCGCCGACGGCAGTATTATTGGATGAAGATGGTAAGGTAGGAAAGTTGTATGGCGCGAAAACTACACCGCACATGTTTGTCGTCAGCCCTCAAGGGCTTTTGATTTATCAGGGAGCGATCGATAGTACGCCAAGTACAGAGGCGGCCGATATTGAAACTTCTAAGAATTATGTGAAAGACGCTTTGGAAGAAGCCATCGCCGGTAAAGTTGTGACAGAATCTTCCACCAAATCTTATGGCTGTTCGGTTAAATATTAATTTTTTGTAAATTTTAAGGGCGTCTTCGACAAGGAGGCGCCCTTTTTGTGGACTTTTATGCCTGCGATTCTTAAAGCAATTCCTGAAGATTTTAAAGTTGAGGAAATCGTTTCGGCCCGATGGGATAACGCGGGTCCATATTCGGTTTATCTTTTAGAAAAACGCGGCTGGAATACGGTTGATGCCTTAAGAGAGATTTCCAAGAAATTAAATATTCCGTCACGTTTTTTTTCCTATGGCGGCAAAAAGGACCGGCACGCGTTCACGCGTCAGTTCATTACGGTTGAAGGTAAGCGCATTAATGATTTTAAATCCGAGCAATTATCCTTCACTTTTCAAGGATATGCCCAGCGTCCCATGGGGCCAGATCTCATCGACGGAAATCGTTTTGAAATTACCGTCCGGCAATTGACAGAAGAGAATCTGACAGGTATTAAAAAACGGTTGGATGGTGTCCAGGCGCAGGGTTTTGTAAATTATTTTGACGACCAGAGATTCGGCAGTTTTGATAAAGAACAGGGTTTTTTGGCCGAGAAAATTTTATTGGGGCATTTTAACGGCGCGGCAAAGATTTATTTAACATCCATTTATTCCAGCGATCCAAAGGCGGAAAAAGACCGTAAAAGATATTTTCTTGAGCATTGGAAAGACTGGGATGCCTGTTTTAAAGAAGCGCATTCGGATTTTGAACGTTTCGCGTTTGCGGAGTTTAAAAAAGGGGAAAAGGCTTTTTTAAATGTCCTGAATCAGATTCCTCGAGAAGAAATGTCCATGTTCTTTAGCGCCTATCAATCATATTTATGGAATGATCTGGCCGCGCGCGTTTTAAAAATCCTGGTGCCGGATGACCTTCTTTGTGTTTCTGGTGTTGCGGGGGAGTATTGTTTTTATTCAAACATTGCTGATGATATTTTAAAAAATGTACGTTCCTTGAGCATCCCGACGGCTGCGCACAATACAAAATTTTTAGATGAGCGATGTGAACAGCAGTATGCCGCTTTGCTGGAATTGCGGGGCGTGAAAATTCCTATGTTTAATAAGTTAAAAGTCAGAACGGCCTTTTTTAAAACCACTGATCGGGCGTTGGTTGTTTTTCCTGAACGACTCGCTTCCGAAGACGCGCCGGATGAGCTTTATCCGCACAAAAGAAAATTAATCCTTAAATTCACGCTTCCCAGAGGAAGTTATGCGACCATGTTGATTAAAAATTTGTTGGTGGATGCGTCATGAATTATTACATCACAGACGACATATCTTTGACTTCTGTTTATCCTAATGATGACCAGATATTGGTCCAGTGTCTTTCTGCTGGAGTGATCCAAAAAAATACTTGTGATATTCCGTATCCTTACGGGGTGCAGGATGCCCGAAACTTTATTGAATTAACAGGCGATCGCAGTCAGAGGTTCGGGCGGCTGATGGATTGGGCAATCCGGACGTCCGATGGCAAATTAATAGGCATAATCAGTTTTAAAGGGACGGTAAATTTTTCAAAAGGCACGGATGAAATCAACTTTTGGCTGGCACAGGAGTTTTGGGGTAAAGGTATTATGACGGATGTCGTGAAGGGTTTTATCAAGCTTGCGTTTGACGTATTTCTATTGCGACGTCTGGAAGTTATTGTTTTTGAAAGCAATAAAACATCAATATCGGTTGTCCAAAAATGCGGATTTATTCAGACAGATGTTTTATCCGATTATAGGGTGAAAGACGGCAGTCCGGTTCGGGCGCTTAAATTTATCCGTGAGAAAAATTGATAGTTTTTGATTTTGGCTATTTTAAATTTTGTTATCATGTTTCTGGTTATGAACGTCAATTCGAAAAAAAATAAATTGTTCAGTAAAAATAGTGTCGTGATGTCATCGGTGCTTTTGGCCGCGCTTGGTTATTTTGTCGATATTTATGATTTGATCCTCTTTAGCATTGTCCGCATTAAAAGTCTGAAATCCATCGGTGTTGCCCCTGACGAATTATTATCCCAAGGTGTTCTGGTTTTAAACGCGCAGATGACCGGCATGCTCATTGGTGGTCTTATCTGGGGCATTTGGGGCGATAAGAAGGGACGTCTTTCCGTATTATATGGGTCCATCATCCTGTATTCGCTGGCAAATATCGCCAACGGTTTTGTGCAGGATGTTCCAACCTATGCCTTGCTTCGATTTATTGCCGGTATTGGTTTGGCGGGTGAATTAGGCGCGGGCATTACGCTTGTCAGTGAAATTATGCCTAAGGAAACGCGCGGTTATGGCACGATGATTGTTGCGACCATTGGAATTTTAGGAGCGGTGGTTGCCGCGCTGGTGGGCGATCTTTTTGACTGGCGTGTTGCGTATTTCATCGGCGGCGCTTTAGGATTCGGTTTGCTGTTGCTGCGTTTAACGGTTTATGAGTCTGGAATGTTTGAAGCGATGAAAAATAAGCCGATGAAACGGGGCAGTCTTAAGCTTATTTTTAAATCCTGGTCAAGCGCGTGGAAGTATCTGTGCTGTATTTTAATCGGAGTTCCGTTATGGTTTGTCGTCGGAATATTAATAACGTTTTCACCCGAGTTAGGAAAGGCTTTAGGGATGACGGTTGCGCCTGAGCCGGGAAAAGCAGTTATGTTTGCGTATATCGGGCTTGCCTTAGGGGATTTTGTGAGCGGTACGCTTTCTCAAATCATGCAAAGCCGTAAAAAGGTGGCATTGATTTTTATGGTTCTCATGGCTTTTTTTATCACAACCTATTTACTCAATAAAGGTGTGTCGCTGGGAGTTTTTTATGCCAATTGTCTGGCGCTTGGTTTTTCCGCCGGTTATTGGGCAATTTTTATTACTATTGCTGCGGAACAATTCGGAACCAATATCCGTTCGACGGTGGCTACAACTGTTCCCAATTTTGTGCGCGGTTCAGTTGTTCCGGTTTCGTATGCCTTTAGTCAGTTGAAAACTTCGATAGGTTTAGTCAATAGCGCATTTCTTATTGCCGGAATATGTTTGTTAATGGCGTGTTTTGCATTATTTTCTCTTAAAGAAACGCATGGAAAAGATTTAGACTTTATGGAAATCTGAAAACTTAAGGTAAAAAATAAGAAAAAATATTCATGGATTTTTTTAAATTCTCCTTATAATGAAATGGAATTAACGTTGGAAAGGAAATATATGAAAAGTTTATTTGTGTGGGTTGTAATTTCTTTTTTGGCAGTTTCGGGTGTGATTTTAAACAATAACGCGTTTTGCGCCAGTGAAGAGGAAGACCTAAAATCTCAAGAAATCGTAGGTCGTGTTCTCTCGGTTAATCAAGAGGCTTCCAGTTTTGATCTTGAATACTCCGCAGATGATCCTGCCCAGCAAAAACAAATTTCAACGTTTTATATTACCGATATATCTACGATAGATATTGCTATGGCTCAGGGGAGTCTGGCGGATTTAACTCCGGGATTAAAGGTGTTGGTTGAGTACGCCTCAATGTCGGACGGAACAAATGTTGTCGAGTCGGTTTGGGTAAAAAAGTAAAAAAATTATTTTTGTCAAACAATCAATTAAAAAGGGCAGCTTGTCTATGAAAAACATGACGGGACTAGTATTAGGTTTAATAATGGTTGTAGCGTTTGCCGGGTGTCAAAAAAAAGAAGCAAAAGCTCCGGTTGAGGAGCCGATTGTGACTGAAGAAACATCAGCGACAGCTATGGCAAATATGGAAATGAACGCGATGGGCGTTCCAACGGATATGAATGTTGCCAATGGCGCTGTGCCATCGGCCTTGGAGGCAGCCTCCAGCGCGGTTGAACAAACCGTTGCCGCGGTAATTGAAAATCCAACTCCTCAGCAAATTCAGGAAGCTTTAAAGAGCGCTGGTTATTATGAGGGAAAGGTGGACGGCAGCATCGGTCCTAAAACAAAAAATGCTATCGAAAAGTTTCAAACAGAAAATGGTCTAAAAGCCGACGGAAAAGTTGGTCCTCGCACATGGGCCAAGCTTGGGACGCATTTGGCTGCGGGCGTTGTTGATTCCGTATCTTCAGCTGCCACGCCTGTCACTGAGCCTATTTTGGAATCTGATCCGTTGGGTAATGGCCAGGAACCCGTGAATAAGTAAAATTGAAAATTTACCTATCAACGGTTGAGTATTAAAAATAGAGCCGTGTGTAATCACGGCTCTATTTTTTTGATAATTGCAGTTCCGTTGGCGTTTAACACGCTTTAAAAATATTTGAATTGATGCTTGGTTTGCCGAGGAGAAACGGTATAATTTAAGTGTTATTTTAATAAAAATTTCAGGGGATGGGTATGAAAAATAAAACGCAATTGAGGCGGATATTAATGTTCTGTTTGGTTTTTGCGTGTGTAAATCCCGGACATGTTTTTTCTCAGGAAGTAAATACGGCAGCTTTATTAGAGTCGCGGTATATAACGGAAAGTGATGTTGAAGCGCAGAGCGGGCAATTAAGCATCAGCGAGACAAAATTTTCGTTTAATCATGAATTTAAGCTTGGAAACGGAATGCCGGTTTCTTTGTCCTTAATGAATAAACATACGGATATCAATAGCGACGTGTCTGTTTATCTTCCGTCTAATTTAGTTGCCCGAAGTTTGGGTTTGGGTGTTAAATTTCCAGCGCCTTTTACAGAATCTGAAAATTATTTTGTCGGTCTGGATATTTCTCCATCTATGTATACCGACACATCTTCCAGCGCGTTTCGCCTTCCGGGCCGTGCGTACTTGATTTATAAACGAGATGAAAATTTTATTGTGATTGGCGGAATCAGTATCCGTCCAAATTTTGATACCAAGGTTCTGCC
>JAHFGF010000214.1 GCA_023247595.1 Candidatus Omnitrophota bacterium | reverse complement strand
TGTCCGGGGTGCGCCGTTGCGGTAAGTCAACACTTCTCAATCAGGTTATCAATGCCCAGTATAAGAAGGGTGTTTATTATCTCAACTTTGAGGATGAACGGCTTGTCAATTTTAAAGTCGCGGATTTCAATGATCTTTATGAAGTATTTTTAGAACTTTATGGAGAGAAGAAGGTTTTTTTTCTTGATGAAGTTCAAAATGTCCCTCAATGGGAAGTCTTTGTGCGCCGGATGCAGGGGAAAGGGTGCAAGTTCTTTATTACCGGATCGAATGCGTCTTTGTTGAGTAAAGAGCTTGGTACAAAATTATCCGGCAGAAACGTTAACGTTGAATTGTTTCCGTTTTCTTTTAAAGAATTCCTTTCCTTTAAGGGTTTTAATCTGTCCAAGAACGGGTTATCTTTAACGACCGAGAGGGCACTGATCAAGAAGCATTTTGCCGAATACCTTAAGCACGGGGGTATGCCTGAATACTTGAAATATCAGGATCAGACGCTCCTTAAGGGAGTTTATGATGATATTCTCTATCGTGATATCGTGGCAAGGTACGATATTAAGCAGGTCAAGGCGTTGCGGGAATTGGGGCTGTATTTTTTAAGCAATATTGGCACGGCGTTTTCTTACAACAATATGAAGAAAGTCCTGGGCTTGGGCAGCATGAATACCATCAAGAGTTACGCGGATTATTTAGAGAACAGCTATCTGCTGTTCCTCGTCAGTAAATTTTCTTATTCTCTTAAGGAACAATTTGTGGCTCTTAAGAAGGTCTATTGTATTGACAATGGTCTGGCAGAGTCGGTTGCTTTTCAATTCTCCAAGAACAAGGGAAAGTTTTTGGAGAATTTGGTTTTCCTTGAGCTGAGACGGAAGTCTTCGGAGATTTATTATTATAAAACTTCGAATAATCTAGAGGTTGACTTTCTAGTCAAGTCAGGCAAGAAGGATATAACGCTTATTCAGGTTGTGGATCATTTGGATAATGAGAAGACGAGGCAAAGGGAGGTTAACGCTCTTATGAAGGCCATGGATGAGTTAAAACTTAAAACCGGCCTTATTTTGACTGACGATACTGAGGAAAAGATGACAGCAAACGGCAAGGTCATTATAGTTAAGCCCATCTATAAATGGCTTTTGGAAGCAGAGGTTTAGAAGTGTTGATTCTCCATGCTAGCCCTGTGCTGACATAAAGGTTCAACGTTCAGCAAAAGGATGCAAATAACTTGTCGGCAACCTGCGGGGCCACACAACCTTCGTAGGTGGCCCCGATTCTGTAGAAGCACGCCAGCTATAAATTATTTTTGACCGCAGGTAATGGCAGATCAATTGGAAACCGCAAGTCGTTCTCCATAAACCCCACCGTAATTCTCAAGCGAAAAGGAATGCATAGAAATATTTTTGTTAATTTTGCTCAAAAATATTTTTTAAAAATATTAAAATGTTGTAACTTGTTTAAACATAGCATCTTATATGCCATCTAAAAAACACTTGAAATTATTAGGTAAAGTGCTAAAATTCTTCTTTACTTCAATAAGCCTTTATACAGAGGTTTTACCATCATTTTATAACATATACGTTAATCAATCGCTATCTGAAGCCGTTACAGATGTATTCCTTTCGCACCCCACGAGGTTACAAACCACACACCAGGATTTTGGCCGGCCTCATCATCTTCTTTTTTCTATCTAACGAACTTTCTCGATCAGTTGTCTTTGCTAATCCCATCACAAGTTCTTCTTCAGTCACCGACGAAGAAGACAAAGTAGAATTTCAAACCAGCCTGCTGACATCACAGAATACGGGAAGTTTGCCCCTGCCGCAACCCGCGGTCACGTCAGACATTTTGTATAATCCCACGCCTTCGATTCAATTGAATAATCTTCCACTTTCCGAATTAAATTTTGAGCAAAGAGAACAAAATAGTCAAAGCTATCCGTATGAAGAATATGATCCGGTTAATCATAAAAAAACCATATTTGTCGGTCCTGACGAAAAATTGGTTTATGAAGAGCTGGCAGCCGGGGAATTTCGTTTAAACGAGAGGTATAATGGGCAGCAACACGCGGTTTATCGGTTTTCAGACGGAAAATTGACGATTGCGTTGGAAGGACAAAGTACTGAATATCGTGAGGAGTTTGTCTATCAATGGGATGACCTTTGCCAGGGCGCGAACTGCCAGATTTCCTCGGCCAAGGAAAAGATTAACAAAGATGAGCATTTTGATGTAAATATAAATTTTTCAACAGGGTGGAACATTTTTAGTAACCCATTTGCCGAAACGATTTCGCTCAATTCTCCAACTGCTTCTTTTATGGAGTCAGTTTGGGCGTGGGATAACGCGGCTAAAAAATATGTCAGGGTTAATGAAGCCTTAGAGCCGGGAAAGGTTTATTGGGTGTGGGTGGATGTGGCTGGTGAGCGCAAGTTTCAAGGGCGGAAGGTGAGCAACATCAACCAGCAGTTATGCACGGGATGGAATCTGATTGGCTCAAGTTATGACAGCCCAAGATTAGAGAACGTTATTGATACGGCCCAAGTGACCGGCCCGTTGTGGGATTGGAAAGATGGCAGATATAAGGCTGATACCATCAATGAGTCATTGATTTTTCCAGCGGGAAAAGGTTTTTGGATCAATGTCAGACAACCAACCGAACTCAAATTGGCCCAACCGATTGATTTAGAATATTTGCGACCGCTGGATCATATGGCGCCGACTGGAACGATTGAATTGAACAATGGCAGCGATGATACGAACACCAACGAAGTGAGTTTATCCTTGAACGCCGAGGATGCGGGAACGGGTGTGAGCCTGATGCGGTTTTCGGTGGATGGGGGAACGAGTTGGAGTGAGTGGGAGACTTATGCAAGTAGCAAGACATTGACGCTGCCTGGTGGGGACGGGCCCAAGGAGGTTCGGGGAGAGTTGCAGGATTTTGCCGGGAACGTGTTGGAACTGATCAAGGATACGATTGTGTTAGACACGACTGGCCCGGTCGT
>JAHFGF010000048.1 GCA_023247595.1 Candidatus Omnitrophota bacterium | reverse complement strand
AAATAATAGGCCAAGGCTTTTGGATATTCCTCCTTGAACTGCGCATCATAACCCATGCGGTGATAATCTTCGGCAATATCGTGTGATGAGGCATGGACAGGTTTGACAACCGCAAAAAAGAAGGCGCTGACAAACAACGCGGATAAAAGAACACACCTAATGACATTCGAGTGCTTTTGATTGAACTGAAAGATAATCTTTGCAGAACGAAGTTTTGTTGAACTTTGGAAATAACTACTATTGTGTGAGGTAGCAGAAGAATAATACATGTTCATTTGTTTGGCAAGTATTTTTTCCTTCTTGTTAACCCTGCTGTTGAACATCTGCCAAGACTTCCTGGCTTACTTGATCATGAAGCAATGTTTCTTCCCTTCCATGAACATTTGTTTTGTGGACATACAATTCAATAATCTTTTCAGCGGCTTTGTCGCCGTTTAATAATATCCCCGCGCAGATTATTCCCTCTTTGGTAAAAATTTTCATGTAGGTATTCGTCTGGGGATCAAACCTTGAAAACGCTTGGGCACCTTCACCAGTTTGGGGCAATCCAAAACAGACACCTTGGATGTCTTTAATACTAAACTTGGTTATGATGGCATTGCCGTCGCTGACAACCTCTTGAATTTCCTGCACATTTTGGGCAATGGTCTTACCTTGTCGCTCCAATGCATCATCGCAATTCTGGTAATCACTGCCCTGCGTCTCAGCATAGGCATGACGCAAAGCATCCGTCCAATAAACATTGGGAAATTGACTGCGGACATTCAAGGGATCGGAACCGGTTTGAGAAAACTCAAGGCCAGCCTCTTTGAAAATTCGGGTATCAGCGCGCAGATCATCCAACACCACCATTTCCGCCGATAAAACCTTTCCTGATTTAAGACGCACCGCTTTGAGATCACTGTCGCCTAAAATTTCTTCTATCGGATTGTTCACCATCAAACGGACACCTTTATATTCCAAGAGCTGTTTAAGGATACTGGATGATTCCTGATCCAGAATTTCCGGAAACAAAACATCATCAGATGTCACAGCGACGATTTCTTTATTGGAATTGGAAAGAGCGCATAAGGTTAAAAATCCATGCCATGTTGTTAGCTGAACCACAACCGTCTGCGTAAACACAAGCTGATCGATAATTTCTTTAACTGCGGAAAGCCGAACGGCGTTAAAAACTCCGAGTTTGTTGTGCCCTTTTATCTCCGGCAACCGCGGCGCTGCCACGTCGGATAACACAAGAACGTCATAACTCAACTGCTCTTTATTTTCCAAAACAACCTGGCTTCGTTTGAAATTAACCCGGGCAACCGGCTGTCCTAAAATCACACGCACGTTATTTTGCTTATAAAATCCGTCGGGACGCGAATGGGTCTGACGTTCCTTTAACTCACCGGATAAAAATTGCAGTACAGACTGCCGGCGATACGGCAAATGGACGTCGTCACTAACGAGCGTAATCGAGGATTGTTTATCATGCCGTCTTAATTCTTCAATGAAGGCCGCGTGGGTATTTGAGTTTCCGATTAAAATAATATTTCTCATGTCTTCAAAAACCTTACTTTGTTTGTTGTTCTTTAAAAGCTTCCAGAATATTTTTCATAAGCATAACCGATGTGACCGGCCCGATTCCTCCCGGCACAGGCGTTACGGCACCCGCGGCTTTTGAAACCGAATCAAAATCAACATCACCGGTTATCTTTCCCTCCACCCGATTGATACCAACATCAATCACAACGGCTCCAGGTTTAATCCAATCTCCTTGGACAAAACCGGCTTTGCCGACCGCTGCAATAACCACATCTGCCCGACGAACATGGTCCGGCAGTTTTCCTGCCGCGTCCGTTGCGGAATGACACACCGTAACAGTGGCGTGCTGCGCCAGCAAAAGCATCATGAGCGGTTTTCCAACAATTTCGCTGCGTCCGATGATGACCGCTTCTTTGCCTTTCAATGAAACGCCGGCATGCCGAAGATGCTCCATCACGGCTGCTGCCGTGCATGGAATCAGATTTGTCTTCCCCAAAAAAAGCCGTCCTAAATTGGCGACATTCAAACCTTCGACATCTTTTTTATCCGTAATTAAATTAGCCATGTCAGCAAAGTTAATATGCTCAGGCAAAGGTTTGTTAATTAAGACGGCATGAACCGCAGAATTACGATTTAATTCAAGGATGCAACTTTTAAAATCTTCTTTTGAAATAGAAGCCGGCAAATGTTTGACCTCATACGCTATGCCTAATTCATCCGCTGTTCTTTTCTGAGACGCGGCATACGATAACGCGCCAGGGTCATTACCCGTCACAATACTGACGGTAACGGGCGATAAACCATAAAGTTTTTTCAACCGGCTGATTTCTGTCTTAAGGCCTTCCTTAAGTTCGCCAGCAACTTGCTTCCCATCTAAAATCCGCGCGCTCATTGATTGACCCTTACCATAACTAAAGCCGAATGATACCCCGCCAAAAGCAATTCTAAAGCAACTTCCACGTCGCTTAATAAATGAGGATTGCCATGTTCTACGACCAGCGGAGTCATATCAACAATCTGATAGCTCAAACGGCAAATTAATTTTGGAACTCTGCCGGCCCGCTTTGAAGCTGTTTTCTGAATCTTCTTATCCAGCTTTCTGGCCGCGACAACACCCAGATAGGCCTTGGCATCTTCATCGACCAGCGATAAAAGTTCTTTACGAAAACCAATGACCTTTTCCAAAATTTTTTTTAATTTTTTCTCAACGGCAGGTGGTTTTCCTTTGCCCAAAGAATATTCAATCACCATGGCGATTAGTGCCGCGCCTAAAGCTGAGGACAATGCGGCTGCGGATCCTCCGCCGGGAACAGGCTCACGCGCAGATAGCCGGTCGAGATATTCCTGAAGGGTATTTTCTTTGAAATCTTTCATCACTTCTTAAGCGGATGTGTATTGCGTGCGGTTTGAGGACATACCAAATGTGCAATGATCGTCGGGATTAAAGCATGATTTTAAAAAATACTTCGTTGATGGTTTTATATTAACGAAAAGATCTTTCCTTTGCAACACCTTATGTTGGAATTTAATCCCTCGCGTCAAAGGCATTTTTAAACCATTCGATGCGCGCAATCCCTGTTTCATCCTCTTGAACAGCGACCACGTCAAAACGGCAGCGGACATTGCCCTGACGATAATTGTCCCTCAAATAAATCCGGGCTAATTGCGTCAATTTCTTTTGCTTGGATAAAGAAACAGCTTCCTGCGGAGTTTGATAAAACTTTCGAGCCTTGACCTCTACAAAGCACACGCACCCGGAATCAAGGACAATTAAATCCACCTCACCCAATTTGATGCGGTAATTCCTAGTAATGATGCGGCAGCCTTTTTGAATTAAAAATTCAACCGCCGCTTCTTCCCCTTTTAATCCCAACAGACGGCTATTCATTAATACCACCTGTTACGGTTTTTACTTGAAACGAACGGCGGTGTATCGGTGATAATCCTATATTTTGAATTGCCAATCGATGAGCGCGGGTCGGATATCCTTTGTGGGCCTTAAATCCATATTCCGGATAAATCGCATCGTATGTTTTCAATATCCGGTCGCGATAAACTTTTGCCACAATCGACGCGCAAGCAATCGACAAGCTTTGAGCGTCTCCATCAATAATCGGACGGTTGGCATAGGGTAAATCACTTTTAAAATGCGGACCGTCAATCAATAAAAGAACCTGTTGGTTAAAAGCCTCCAAACGGCTGACTTCTTGCGGCAGCCCTTGGACGAGCTGTCTGACCGCGTTCGCCATTGAAAAAAAAGTAGCCTGCAAAATATTAGCCGTATCAATGACCGATTCACTCATGATCCCCAGCCCAACATATCCGTTTTCAAAAATTTCCATAAACGCCCGTTCCCGTTGTTTATCAGACATTTTTTTGGAGTCATCAATTTTATTTTGAAATGCTGTGCTTTTAAGCATCACAGCTGCGGAGACAACCGGACCAGCCAAAGGGCCACGTCCAGCTTCATCAACACCGATGATGAAACGATAGCCTTTGAGACGGGCTTCTTCTTCAAATTTAAGCATAAATGTTTCGTGATGTGGGGGAAAAGAAAACCCTGTACCTTACGGCACAGGGTTTAAATTAAACGGCGGCAACAGTAGTCGTGGGAACTTCCTGCTGCATATCTTTACGCAGCCGGGCTTTCTTACCAACGCGATCCCTAAGAAAATATAATCTGGCCCGCTTGGTGACACCTTTACTGACAACCTGAAGGCTTTCAATAACCGGAGAATGAACCGGAAAAATTCTCTCCACACCTTCACCAAATGAAATTTTTCTGACAGTAAATGTTGATTTTGAACCACTCCCATTAATTTTGATTATGGTTCCTTCAAAAGGATGGATACGAATTTTTTCCGCTTCTTTGACCTTCACGCGCATTTTGATAAAATCACCGACATTAATCGCGGGTAAATCTTTACGGAGAAACTTGTTTTCACTTTCTTTTAACTTTTCTAATGCGGAAGCGACCATAACCATCTCCTTAACTTCTATTTCAGTAAATCCGGACGAAACTTTTTCGTACGCTTTAATGCTTGCTCTTGCTGCCATTGTTTAATGGCTAAATGATTGCCCGATAATAACACATCAGGAACTTTTATACCACGAAAATTTGCGGGACGCGTATAGACCGGAGCTTCCAGCAAATTATTTTCAAATGTTTCAACTGCCAACGACTCTTCTTTACCCAAAACACCTGGAATCAAACGGGTAACAGCATCAACCACAACCATTGCCGGAATCTCTCCCCCGGTAAGAATATAGTCGCCGATGGAGATACATTCATCGACCAGCTCCGTACGAACGCGGTCGTCAATTCCCTCGTAATGGCCACAGATAATAATCAAATTTCGTTCTTTTGTCAACTGTTTTGCTTGGGCTTGATGAAAAGTCTTCCCCGCCGGGTCCATGTAAATAACTTTGGCATTTCTCCGGCCTTTGATGCGTTTAACCGCATCAAAAAGAGGCTGCGGAGATAGCACCATCCCGGGCCCTCCGCCGAAAGGACGGTCATCCACCTTGTAATGCTTGTCCTTGGTGTAATCCCGGAGGTTGTGGATCTTGATTACAATCTTTTTCTTTCCCTGGGCTCTTTTGATGATGGACTCATTGAGAATTCTAGAAAACACATCAGGAAAAATAGTAATGATATCAAAACGCAGCATTTAATGATCCGTTAAAAATTCTGATTGATAGGTTTTAAAAAAGTCTTTTTGAAATTCCTCATAACAATCCTGGGCGATAGCATCGCGGATGCGCTGCATAAGCTTAACATAGAAATACACGTTGTGATAAGCCAACAACCTCAACCCAAGAATTTCATCCACATTAAAAAGATGGCGGAGATAACTGCGCGTGTAATTCCGGCAGGTCACGCAATCACAGGCGCTGTCGACCGGTGAAAGGTCGGTCGTGAACTCGCCGTTGTGAATATTGACCCTGCCCCTGCTGGTAAAAGCGGTTCCGTATCTGCCGTAGCGCGTGGGCAGGACCGTGTCAAACATATCGATTCCCATGCCGACCGCTTTGACAATTTGATCAGGCATTCCAATACCCATAAAATACCGCGGCGCCTCTTGAGGCATAACAGGCATCACCCAATCTAACGTTTCAAACATGTCTTTGACAGGCTCTCCCACCGAAACACCGCCGATGGCGTAACCGTCAAAACCGATATCCATAATTTCCCGGGCGGACTGCAGCCGCAGATCTTTATATGTGGCCCCCTGGATGATGCCAAACAAATGCTGTCCTTTATCATGCATGCCGATTTTATAAAAGTGTTCCTTGGAACGTCTGGCCCATTGTGTGGTGCGCTCTAACGCGATTTGGGCGGGTTTATATTCACACGGATACGGCGCGCATTCATCCAAAGGCATCACCATGTCGGAACCCAAAACGCGCTGGATATTCATAACATCTTCGGGCTTTAGAAAATGTTGTTTCCCGTCGAAATGCGACTGAAATTTCACACCTTCATCCGTAATCTTTCGCAACTTCGTCAGACTAAAAACTTGATATCCTCCGCTGTCGGTCAAAATCGGTTTATTCCAATTCATAAATTTATGCAGACCGCCGGCGTTTTCAATGACATCCAAACCTGGACGGATATACAAATGATAGGCATTGGATAATTCAATGGATGCGCCGATGTCATGCAAATCCTCGCTGGAAAGTGTTCGAACCGTGGCACGCGTTCCGACGGGCATAAAAAATGGAGACGCCACATCACCGTGCGGCGTGTGGATGATTCCTAATCGAGCTTTTGTTTTTGCGTCGGTCTTGAACAATTTAAAAAACATACCCATGCATCCTTTTTCTTATTAATTAACGTGAGTTCGACATAACGCGCTTTAAGCGGGAGAGATTCCGTTTAAGCCATAAAGGCGACTTGATCCTTAGTTCATTTCTTTAAAGAATCATTAGAATAATGAACTAGCGGATCGTGGAGCCGTATGGATTAAATGGAATCTCTCCCATATGCGTATCGCTCAAGTGTGAGGATTGTGATTCCGTTCAACGAGCCCGCACACAATTCCTCTAATAAGTCTCTAAAGAAATTGTGTAGGTCTCAATTCACGTTCATCCCAACCCTCACACTTGAGCCAGGCTTAGATTGAACTCACGTTACATTAACAAAGAATATCAAAAGGTCTATAGAAAATATTTCTTCCATAACTTTGTTTATGAAAGTAAACTACAACAAGCTTTTAGGCAACTATTTTCCATCGGGAGTTAGATTTATAGTGATTGTCAACAGTTCACAGGTGAGTCATGAACAAATGTATTTTTTGATGATCCAGGCTGTCATTCCTCGTCCGATTGCTTGGGTCCTTTCCGATAACGGCGGCAGTTTTAATCTGGCGCCGTTTTCTTTTTTTAACGCCATCACGTCTGAACCGCCCATCCTGATGATCTCCGTCGGCTGGAAGGATGACGCCGTGCGCAAAGATACGTGGGTTAATATCCAGGAACGGTCGGATTTTGTCGTGCATATCCCGTCGGAAGAACACGCCTCTACGGTTGTGGCCACCTCGGCCGCGCTTTCTCACGGAGATTCTGAATTAACGAAGTCCAATTTACAAACAGAACATGTTGACGGCTTTCGTCTGCCGCGGATTGTTGGCCCGCGGATTGCATTTTTTTGTCAGAAGCACAAGATCATTGAGATCGGCTCAGCCCCGCAAGCGCTTATTTTGGGGGAAATTAAAATCATTTGGATGGATGACGCGATTGTTTCCACTAACAATGGAAGAATCAAGGTCGACCCTGCAAAGCTTAATCCTTTGGCAAGGCTTGGCGGGGCGGGTTATGCATCTTTGGGAAAAACTTTTGAAATAAAACGTCCGAGTTGAGGCAGTATTTCTAAAAGGATTGGAATTATGACAACCGAGAAAAAACGATGTCCGTGGAACTCATTTGAAGACCCGCTTTACCGTGATTATCATGATCATGAATGGGGCGTGCCGGTTTATGATGACCGGAAAATTTTTGAATTTTTGGTTTTGGAATCCGCCCAAGCAGGTTTGAGTTGGGCGACCGTGCTTCGCAAACGCGAAAATTACCGTCAGGCGTTTGCCCAATTTGACCCTGTCAAAGTCGCCCGGTTTACGGCCAAAGATGTTGAACGTCTTTTGGGCAACGCGGGGATTATCCGCAATCGCTTGAAGATTCTTGCGGCCATCAATAATGCCCAGCGTTTTTTGGAAATCCAAAAAGAGTTTAGCGCTTTTTCTAAATACATCTGGCGTTTTGTCGGCGGAAAAACAAAGGTTAATAAATGGAAAAGCCTCAAAGAACTTCCGGCCATCACGCCTGAAGCAGAGGCTTTGGCCCGCGACTTAAAGTTGAGGGGATTTAAATTTTTAGGCCCCACGGTTATTTACGCGCATATGCAGGCGACGGGAATGGTCAACGACCACACGGTTGATTGTTTTCGGTATCAGGAAATTATCAAACGGAATAAGAAAAAAAGTTAATTCCGACGGCAATTTTTTTGCTGGAACTGTTTAGTAAGACAGATCATGCATGCCTCAATAAAAGAATATTTTTCGACGACAAGGTTTATCGAGACATGAATCGTTCGTCATTGCGAAGCCCTTGCCTGAGGCAGGCAAGCGAAGGGCTGAAGCTCCGCTCCCCGGCCTGTCACCTGCCTGCCCCGGCTTCGCCAGGTGGCAGACCGGGGGCTCAGCCGTAATGACGGTAATTTAGACAGCAATGAAGACAGATGGTTATTTATGAATGTGACGCCGTATCCAAAGCATGTGTTGTTAAAATTCATTTTTGTTCTTTTGCTGACCACGGGTCTGTATTACCAATCTTTGGATGACCCTTTTCACTTCGACGATGCCATAACAGTTGTTTCCAACAAAAGCATCCATTATCTTCCGGATTGGCCGTTGACAATCCGCGAGATTATCAAGTCCCAGCCGTCGAGATTCGTAACCTATATAACATTCGCGTTAAATTTTTATGTCCATCAGTTGGATGCGTTCGGCTATCATCTGGTGAATATTATTATTCATCTGACGACGGTTCTCTTGGTTTGGCAATTGGGTGAGTGGATGTTTATGTTTTATAGGAAACCTTTTTCTACCGGATCAACGCAGGGTTCTGTTAAAAAAAGGCAAAGGCATCAAATACAAATTTCTGCCATCGATCCTTCGGAACGATGGACCAAAGAGATGCCGTTTGTGGCGGCGTTATTATTCTTGGCCCATCCGGTCAATACGCAAGCGGTCAGCTATATCAGCCAGCGCAGCGAGTCGCTGGCGGCAATGTTTTACGCCGCCGCGGTTCTTTTTTATCTTCGGGCGCGGACTTCGGAAGGCCAAAGCCGTTTGTACTTTGCGATTTCATTTGTAAGCGGCCTTTTGGCTACGTTTAGTAAAGAAACCGCTGTGAGCCTGCCGTTGATGATCCTGATGGTCGAATGGTATTTCTTTAGAAAAGAAAAAGAAGAACGCGCGCGGAAAGCTTTTCCGGCGTGGGCGATAATTTCTTTAATAGCGCTTTTCTTAATTCTAGTTCCTGCGGCATTTCAATTTCAGTATGTGTCCAAATTAACAACTCCATACTTATCCCAGTCGCATTTGGGCGATGTGTTGACGCCGGGAACCTATTTGTTGACGCAGTTAAAGGTCTTCGCAACATTTTTACGTCTGATTTTTTTTCCGGCTGGATTAAATCTTGATTACGATTTTCCGATGGTGTCATCGCTGACGGACCCGGGAGCCGTATTTTGTTTTCTTTTATTAGCCGGGCTGCTGGTAAGCGCGTTGGTTTTCCGACGGAAAAATCCGTTACTCGCGTTTTCTGTGTTTTGGTTTTTTCTGACGCTTTCTTCCAATCTTGTGCCGCGCGCGCACGTGATGTTTGAACACAAACTTTACCTGGCGCTGACGGGTTTCTTGCCGGCGTTTTGTTTGGGGATGATGTTTTTATTTAAGAATTCTCGGACGCTAATAACTGTTTTCGTAATCGCTGGGTTAGTTTTTTCCGTCGTAACTTTTAAACGCAATCGCGTGTGGGATAGCGATGTCACTTTATGGGAAGATGTCCTGCAGAAATCTCCCGAAAAAGCGCGGGTGCATTTAAGCCTCGCGACCGCCTACGCGCAGGCTGGAAATGATGAAGAGGCTATTAAATATTTTTCCCAGACGATAGAAATGATGGCGGATCCGTATATG
>JAHFGF010000213.1 GCA_023247595.1 Candidatus Omnitrophota bacterium | reverse complement strand
GAACACAGATGTGAATCCCGAGGCCTGTGTTTTTTATCTGGATGATATTGAATTTAAATAACGTGAGTTCAATCTAATCCTGGCTCAAGTGTGAGGGTTGGGATGAACGTGAATTGAGACCTACACAATTTCTTTAGAGACTTATTCAGAGGAATTGTGTGCGGTCTCGTTGAACGGAATCACAATCCTCACACTTGAGCGATGCGCATATGGGAGAGATTCCATTTAATCCATACGGCTCCACGATCCGCTAGTTCATTATTCTAATGATTCTTTAAGGAAATGATCTAAGGATCAAGTCGCCTTTATGGCTTAAACGGAATCTCTCCCGCTTAAAGCGCGTTATGTCGAACTGACGTTAAATAAGTAATAATTATTTATGGTTCATTTTTTATAGGCGCATATATTGCGCCTTTTTTATTTTGCGTTTTTATATTTTGTTGAGTATATTTTTCAGAAAATAAATCATTTTTCCGTCGTGTATTGCAAAATCATGGTTGAAAATAAAAATTACAAAAAATAGGTAAAAATATCCTGCTTTTTTCTTGTATTGAAGTTAATACTTTGTTATATTCTCTTTAACTTCAAATCTTCCCGGAGAAAATATGTCCCAAGCTGTTAAACAGAGCATAGTTATATTAGTTTTATTGTTGGTTGTCAGTATCGCCGTTGCTTTGATGACACTGCTTGAGAAGCAAAAACTTCAGGCAAAATCCCAGTCTTTAAGCCAACAAGTTGCGGATTTTGAAAGTCAGCAATCGCAATTGATGGCTGAATCCGCCAAACTCAAAGAGCAGGTCCAGGCCTTAACGGAACAGCTCGCCTCCAAAGACAGAGAACGCTCGAAATTTCAATCGCAATACGAAGACATTAAAAATCGTTATGATCAGCTCAGTGAACAGGTTGATCAGTTAACTAAAGATCGTGATGATTACAAAGAACGTTCCAACACAGTCGGCCAAGAGCGCGACCGTTTGATGAAAGAACTTCAAAATCGTCCGCAAAAGATCGTCGAGAAAATTGTATACAAAGAAAAGCCCGCTGATCAGTCTGTTGAATCAGCTCCTTCCCAAGTATTTACCGCGGCGAATCAAGCGGATACAAGTAATCAAGATTCCAATAAGACAGAATCTGCCGTCGTGAGAAAGGCTGAAGCAGATTCAGCCAAACAACAGGCGGATGAATCTCATTGGGCCGAAGTTTTCAAACAGAAGGCGGCGCTGGAAATTGAAATTGATAAATCAAAAAAAGCGCTGGATGAAAGCGCTCTTAATATCGTTGAGCTTAAAAAGCAGGTTGCTGATATGCAGCTGGTGATTGATAAGCTGTCCAGTGAACGGGATGAAATCGTACGCAAAATCAAGTATGGCGAAGATTTGGCGGATAACTTATCCATCGAATTGGCCCGCGCTAAAAACGATCAGAAATTTACCGCGGAACGGGCAGAAAAAATCACCAATGAAAATTCCAATTTGCAAACCCAGGTTAAGCAATTAACCTCGACTAAACTTTCCCTCGAGAAAACCATTTCTAGGCTGATGGATGATAAAGAAAATATTCAAAAGAAACTGATTGAATCTGAAAGTGTCATCCAGAGCCGGATTGATGATATTTGGAAGATTAAGCAGAACATTGATCAGCGCGTGCAAACTATGCCCAAGGTTAATGAGAATCAGGTTGAGTTGGCGCCTATTGTTATTAATGCCAATTCCTCGTCGCCAGCGGAAGCGCCCGTTGAAGAAGCCCCTGCTCCGGCCGAACCGGCCAAAAATCAGGCGCACATTGTCAGCATTAATCAGGATAACAACTTTGTCATCGTTGACATGGGTGAGAAAGACGGTATAAAAATGGGCCAGGCATTCCGGGCTTACCGCGGTTCCAAAGAAATTGCCCGTTTAGAGGTCATCCAGCTTCGCCGGGATATTGCCGCGGCGGATATTAAAAAGAAAACCGCTCAGCTGCAAGTCGGTGATCTGGTTCGTTAATTGTCGGTGTTTAATTGTCTGAAGATTCCCCGTGAATAAAGAAAAAATCAGTATAGAAGATGTCGCCCGCCGAGTCAAGGTTTCCATAACCACTGTTTCCCGCGTATTAAATAAAGTTCCCACCGTCAGTAAAGAAAATGTCGTCCGCGTTGAAGAGGCCATCGCCTTTTTTAAATTTAAACCGAATATCACCGCCCAGAGGCTGGCCACGGGGCAAAATTCCGGCCTCGGTTTTGTGATGCCGGGTTACCCGGGTATTTTTCATTCGTTCTACGCCATTGAACTCATCCGCGGCATTGGCCATGCCTGTGAAACGTTAAGGCTTGATTTGATTTTTCATATCACAGACGGATTTAATTCTTTAAACAACCGCAATGTCGGCGGTGTCATCTTCGCGGATATCATTGAAAACCGCAAGCAGGTGGAAGACGCAATCCATGACGGCGTGCCGTGCATGGTTATTAATAATATCGTGAATGATTTAGATGTGAGTTATATTGCCGTTGATAATGTCAAAGGCGGATCGATTGCGACGGATTATCTGATTAATTTCGGACATCGCCGGATAGCGGTCGTGACAGGCAACCTGCAGACTCAGTCAGGGGCTGAACGATTTGAAGGTTATCAAAAGACATTAAAAAAATATGCAATCCCTTTGAATCCGGAATATGTTTACAAGGGGGATTATTCCCGTCGAAGCGCGCGGATTGCGGCGGAACGTTTCTTTGGGCTTGAAGAGCCTCCGACCGCCATTTTCGCGGCCAGTGATGACATGGCGCTTGAAATCATCTCTGTTGCTTTTGAAAAAGGCATCCGCATTCCGGAAGATATTTCCATTATCGGTTTTGATGACGATCCTGCCGGGATTTACGGCCCCATTGCGCTCACCACTGTCAAGCAGCCGCTTTTTCAGATGGCTGAAAACGCGGTCCGTACGCTCCATGATATTGTTTCCGGAAAAGTAACTGAGCATGTTAAAAAATTGTTAATTCCTGAGCTGATCGTCCGCGATTCCTGCGCCGCGCC
>JAHFGF010000212.1 GCA_023247595.1 Candidatus Omnitrophota bacterium | reverse complement strand
GCGTTTAAAAAATCCGCCCGGAATACGTCCAGCGGAATAAGTTTTCTCTTGATATTCAACCGTTAATGGAAAAAATCCCGCGCCGGCTTTTGGTTGTTTCGCCATACAGGCTGTGACCAGGACAACGGTTCCGCCACACGTTACAGTTACTGCTCCATTGGCTTGTTTAGCCAATTTACCGCTTTCGATGATTAAATTCTGGGCACCGAAAGGGATTTCAATTCGCCCTAACTTCATAATTACCTCACTTACGTAAATCGAGTTTATCGATGGTTTCTTGATATTTCTTGGGATCGCTTTTCTTAAGGTAGGATAAAAGACGCCGTCTTTTTCCAATCATCATTAAGAGGCCGCGGCGGGAATGAAAATCCTTACTGAAACTCTTGAGATGACCGGTAAGGTAAGTAATCTTCTCCGTCAATAGTGCGATCTGCACAACCGAGGAACCGGTGTCCTTGGCATGAACCTTGAAGTTATCAATAACTTCTGTTTTCTTTTCTTTTGCTAAGACCAATTGAACCAACCTCCTCCAACTAAACTAACAATATTAACGTTACTTAACCCCATTTGAATTCTGGCATTATACTATTCGACCTTTTAATAGTCAAGTAATGCTTTATGCCGTGTCAAACCAAAAT
Organism: Candidatus Omnitrophota bacterium; assembly: GCA_023247595.1. The sequence continues at coordinate 2,378 of JAHFGF010000212.1, read as the reverse complement.
AGAAATGTCCTAGTTCTACCAAAATAGAAATGTCCTAGTTTTGGAAGCAAGGACTTCCTTTGAGTTTAAAACCGACCCTCCAATGTGAATTTCGTGGAGGAATATACCGTTGAAATCTTTTGACCTTTTTTAACTGTTGAGATTTTGGTTCTGGTTGAGGCCGTTGATCAATCATCTTGAACGACAACCTTGCCTGTCCATACTTGATCGCCATGCGGCCATTGAGATACTCAAAGACCATCACTCGTTGCGCTCTCGTTTTATCTTTTATTTGATAAAGCTTGCGATCATGCACCACCGTGCGGTCATTGCGTAACACATGTTCCGTTTGAACCGACAAAATCTCGTCGATCTTTATACGATTATCTACCGGCCGATGCACGTCGCCATGAACCCGTGCCACAACAGCAAACTTCGCGTTGAACTTATCAAGATACTTTTCAAGAAACACATTCGCTTCTTCGCCTGTCGTAATCCCTACAAGCCGCATCTCTTTAACCAGACGGTCTTGCAATGTTTTAAACAACCGTTCAATGCGTCCCTTGGCCTGCGGACTATGCGCGTGAATCACTTCAATGCCCAATTGTTTACACGCCCGTTCAAATTGTGTCAACTCTTCATCATCCCTAAACGGCCAATGTGTGTACTTGGACTTTTGATTGTTCCGATACGTTGAATGCTTGTCCAAATACACTTGCCCGGGAATTCCATACCGACGGATATATCCCTTTAACCCGCCCATCGCCGGCAGCGTTCCTTCATAATCAAAGAACCGTCCGTATATCTTGCCCGTGGCATCGTCAATGTATCCCATCAACACCAACTTCGGCCCGCGATCCTCCAGCCACGCGTGATGGCTCCCGTCCATCTGCACCATCTCTCCAAACTTATCCTTACGCGCTCGCCAGCTCCGTTCCTTGCGCTTGCGCCGTCTGTCGACCTGCCACATCCCCTCGGCAGCTAACCACAACCGCAACGTCTCATCGCTCACTTTCAGTCGATCCAATTCCCAAAGCTTCTCGCTGGCCAGCGTCGGACCAAATCCATTGTACCGTTGCACATATAATTCCAAAATCCGATCCCGTACTCCTTGCGCTATTCGTCGACATCCTTGCTTCCCTCGCAATCGATGGATTACTCCACGTTCTCCTTCAACCTTTACTCGTCGTACGATCCGCCGTACCTGTCGATCACTTATCCCAAGCATCTCCGCTGCTTCTTGCTGATCGATGCTCTTGTCAAATACTTTTCCCATTAACTGATACCGCTTTAATTCCTCTGATTTAATCATTATCATGTCCTCTCTGTCTCCCATAACGCCTCCTTGTTGCGTTATGCACCTTAACAGATTAGGACATTTTCATTTTGGTCAATTAGGACATTACCATTTTGGGGTTACAGGAAAATTTTGGGGAGGTTAAAATCGGCTTTTAAAGTTTTCCGGTAATTCTAATGGCTTTGAAAACCTTCGGAGAGAAGGATTTCGGTGAGGCGGGAAGAAATTTTTACCTGAGCGTAACCCACCGCGGAAAGGAATATGCCCACTTGAATATGCGTATAATCACCGTTGAGAATGTCCATCAGAACAATAACCAGGCCAATAAAACTGGAAAACATCCCGCAGTAATGGGAGAAAAGGCTTAGGCTTTCCAACGATTTTCCATTTTCAGCTTTCATAAGATAATTATATATCCCGCGACCTCAAACAAAAGCTGAAATTCAATTATTTTACGGCGGATTATTGATAATTAAAGTGAGATTGGATATCGTTGACTTACAATGCCGCTACCGCTTCAATTTCCACCAGTGCGTCTTTGGGAAGACGCGCCACTTCGATCGTCGACCGGGCCGGCGCATTTTCTGGTTTGAAGAATTCGCCATAAATCGCGTTCATCCCGGCAAAATCGCCCATATTTTTTAAGAAAACCGTTGCCTTAATGACGTTATCAAGCGAAGTCCCCGCGCCTTCCAGCACCGCCTTAAGATTAGTGAGAACCAATCGCGTTTGTTCGGCAATCCCACCGGGACAAACTTCATTGGTTTTAGGATCAATCGGTATTTGGCCGGATGTATAAACTAAACTATTCGTGATAACCGCTTGATTATAAGGGCCAACTGGTTTGGGCGCGTTAGCCGGCTTAACAATTTTCTTTAATGACATAACTCCTCCTGATGATTAATGACTACACTCATAACATTTGATCGTCGGAGCTTTTCCGTAACGACCGTAAAGAATCAAATTAACTTCCGAACATTTTTCATTCTCGCCGCATGAGGCGCAGCTCATCTGATAACCATTTTTTTTGCATTCGACCTCTCCAGCTTCCGGCTGGCAGGCATAACATCCGTCGCCATTTTCCGCTTGTTCTGTTTTGATA
>JAHFGF010000211.1 GCA_023247595.1 Candidatus Omnitrophota bacterium | reverse complement strand
GAAAGATTGTTCAGTCGCCATCGTTATTCCATGCCGTAATGAGCGCGGCAATGTGGAGCCGGCAGTCACGCGTACGCCGGCGTTCGGATTGAAACAGGAATTTATTTTTGTGGAAGGCGGATCCAAAGACGGGACGTATGAAGAAATTGAGCGCGTGATCAAAAAATATCCGCAAAAAAACATTAAACTTTTTAAACAAACAGGAGTTGGAAAAGGAGATGCCGTACGTCTTGGTTTTGAAAAAGCCACGCACGACATTTTGCTGATCTTAGACGCGGATTTAACCGTTGAACCGGAAGAACTGCCGAAATTTTATCGGGCAATTACGGAACAAAAAGGGGAGTTTGTCAACGGCTGCCGGCTTATTTATCCGATGGAAGATGAGGCGATGCGTTTTTTAAATCTTTTGGGTAATAAATTTTTCAGCCTTTTTTTTACATGGCTTTTGGGGCAGACGTTTAAGGACACGCTTTGCGGAACCAAGGTCATGTTTCGCCGGCATTATCAAGAACTCGTCGCCAACCGAAGTTATTTCGGTGATTTTGATCCGTTCGGAGATTTTGATCTGATTTTCGGCGCCATCAAACTGAATTTGAAGGTAGTTGAATTGCCGATCCGTTATAAAAGCCGGAGGTACGGTTCAACGCAAATCCAGCGGTTCCGTCATGGATGGCTGCTTTTGCAGATGTGTTTGTTCGCGATGCGTAAGATTAAGTTTATTTAAATTTGTTGTGCGTAATGTGTCTTCTTATTAAAACAACAACACCCAACAGTTAAAAAATCAATGAACCCTTTGATTAAAATAGTTACAGCCATTTGTCTCTTTGTCTGTTTTGCGGCGCAAGTTATTCATCTTAAACCGGAATTTGAACGCGCCAGGCTTAAAGCCATGAACGAAATCTCGCCGGACGCGTTTGATGAAATCGTTTCGTTATCGTTGGGAAAAAGTTCATTAAATAGGGAACGGCTTGATGCTTATTTACGATATGCCCAACAATTAACGCAAATGGATCCAAAGCGTGCCGATGCCTGGGGATTGTCAGGTTTCTGTCTTTTTCATCAAGGAGAAAAAGAAAAGTCTCTGCAGGCTTATCAAAAGGCATCGGAGTTGATGCCGGCATTTTACGGATTTCATTACAATTTGGCTTTTATTAATTTCAAAATGCAGAACTATCAGCAGGCTGCCGAGGAAATTCAAAAAACATTGCTTTGCGACCCGCGGGATTCCATGCTTTACATTTTATCGGCGAGCAAAATTTATGCGCTGATGCTGGTTGCCAAGATGAATCATGGCATTCCCGCTGAAGACCAATTAAAGAACGGTTATCAGAAAAGTTATCAATTATTAGCAGCGGTCCAGTATCGGATAAAAATGGGCGCGGCTTTTCCCGGGGAAGACCAATTTACGCTGGAAGGTTTTTAAGGCGGATCAATACCGTCATTGCGAAGCAATCTGATATGCGCATGAGAGATTGCTTCGTCGCTTTGCTCCTCGCAATGACAAAAGATTAGCGTTTCAAATAAGTTGATCCGTTAATAAACATTTGTTTGTCGGGACATGTTTGAAGGTAGGTATGAAAAAAAATATTTTGATTATATTGTCTGTCGGAATTTGGCTGGTTTGTTTATTTGCGGGGCATGAACTTTCCCAGCGTCGGCCTTTGTGGAATGATGAATTGTATACACAACAAAGAACCATTGAAGCCTTTTCTTATATGGACATTATTAAGGGCAAGATTAACGAAGGAAATAACGGCCCATTATTTTATCTGCTGCAAAAGGCCTGGGTGGATGTAACAAAAAGCCGATTGAGCCGGGAATGGAAAAGCGAATGGTTTGTGCGCGACAGGCAGGCGCAGATTAATTTGCGGGTGATTTCCAATGTCAGTATGTCCACCGCCGTCGCTGTGCTGTTTTATTGGACAGCTGTATCCGCGTCTTTGTTTTGGGGGTTTGTTGCTTTGCTGGTTTTGTTTGGTGTGCCGTCGGTCTGGTTTTATTGGGTGGAGGCCAGGCCTTACGCGTTGTGGATTTTGTTGACAGTGGTGCAGAGCATCTTTTTTATGAAGTGCGTTTGTGGAATAAAAGAGGATGAAACAAAAGACAGCCGATGGTTAATGCTGACGCATGGTTTGTTGAGTTTAACCATTGCTTTTGGCGCTGTTCAGTCGGTCGTGGCAGCGGCCTGTTTGTGGCTGGCTGGACGAGGGCGATGGGGGCGCGTTTTTGGCTTGCTCATCGTGCCCTGTGCCATTGCTGCGTTTTATTTTAAACAATCGCCACAATTTAAATATTGGTTTAAAGACGGGCCTGTTTTATTGATGCTTCAGAACGTTCCTTTGGAATATGTCATCTTGTTCGTGTTGTGTTTGGCAGCGGGTTATTATTTGAAATCAAAGGCCGCGGGATCTCAGGAGTCTTTGGCGCGCGGTTATCTTCCTTTTGCTGTGCTGATGCTTTTGTCGGCGTGTTTTGTTCTTGGATATTTAAAAATGAAGGCCCATTCAGGAACCGAGGGGTTTGCCATCAGCGGCCGTTATTTCTTGTTTTTAATTCCGGTTGTAACGCTGGCATTGGTTTTTATGATCCGCGATGTTTGGCAAAGGTTAAATCATGACGCGTTGCTGCGGCTGAATGTCATTGTTATCGTTGCCGGATTATTGTTATTAAGAGTGATTAAGGCTTTGATTTTTATTTTGTCATCCGGAACATTTATGTATATGATTCGTTAACGCACGCTCTTGACGATCCCAAGTCAGGGCGTTACTATATTCGCCGTTTCAATCTAAGGAGGACTTTATGGCGCTTTTAGAATCAATTAAAATTCCGTTGGGGACTAAAATCCCTGAATTTCAACTCAATGATCCGATGGGCAAGACGTATAAATCGTCGGAACTTTTTGGCGAACGCGGATTGCTGGTTGTCTTTACGTGCAATCATTGTCCGTATGCTCTGGCCGTCTGGCCGAGGGTGGTTCGTCTGGCGAATTATGCCAAGGGAATGCGCGTCGGGACGGT
>JAHFGF010000210.1 GCA_023247595.1 Candidatus Omnitrophota bacterium | reverse complement strand
ACGTTCTATATCGGGATTGGACTTTATGTGCTGGCTATTGCTTTATTGTTTCATTTGGAAAGAAAATGTGTCTAGGGTTGGTAGTTAACGTGAGTTCGATCTAATCCTGGCTCAAGTGTGAGGGTTGGGATGACGTGAATTGAGACCTACACAATTTCTTTAGAGACTTATTAGAGGAATTGTGTGCGGTCTCGTTGAACGGAATCACAATCCTCACGCTTGAGCGATACGCATATGGGAGAGATTCCATTTAATCCATACGGCTCCACGATCCGCTAGCTCATTATTCTAATAATTCTTTAAGGAAATGATCTAAGGATCAAGTCGCCTTTATGGCTTAAACGGAATCTCTCCCGCTTAAAGTTTGTTATGTCGAACGGACGTTAGTTAGTTAAAAAATTTGGCAGGAAAAATACTACATCAAAAAAATCACGCCCAAAAGCACAATAATGAGGATTAACGAAAAAATATAAAAATCATTGAAATAAAAAAAGTCAAAGACACGTTCGGAACTTGTGTATTCAAATTTAACGTTTTCATTGACCACATTGCCTGAATTTCGAATCGCCAAAACTTCGCTTTTCTTCAAACGCAAAAACTGATCCGCAATCCGGTAGGCCTGCAGTTTCTGGGATTCAATCATATCCATGATTTTCTTTTCAGAAACCCCTAAAACCTGAGCTGTTTCCCGAACGGTTATAAATTGTTCGTTGGTCATTGAATCTTTCCTGAAGCAGCCCAATTATCAATTTTCATCCGCTCAAATTTCCATACATTGCCGTCTTTGATGGCTGGAATTTTTCCATTGGTTGCCAATTCAACAATGGCCGGCTCTTCTATTTCAAGATACTGAGCGAGTTCATCCACCGTAAGATAGTCTTCCAGCATCTGACATTTACCTTGGAAAATCGCCCCTTCAACAATATTAAGCTTTGGCGTTGAAATATCTCCGGTCAAAATGGCCGACGGCAATAAAACCAGCATCTTTTTTGCCACCACATTGCCTTTGACCTTGCCTTCAATCACAACATTTTCACCCTGGATATTCGCCTCAACCAAAGCTGTTTGTCCAATAGTCAATGTACCCTTCGTTGTCAGTGAGCCGAAAAAATCACTATTGATTTTCAAATTCACGGATTCGCTAAAAGACATCGCCCCCTGCATCGGAACGGAAATTTCAATAAGCTTGTCTTCTTTAACTTTTTCTTTAACTTCTTTTTTATCTCTAAAAGGCATACCCATAAGTTTTACTCCAAATTTTTTAATGGCTGTATTTTATAGCACAAACAAATTTATAGTCAACACTCACTTATTTTGTAAAAAAATTTGCATCGAATTTTTCAAAAGACACAACAAATATTTGACTATCGCGCTGCGTCTGCGTTTGCCCGAGTTTGAAATCCGAGGCCTGCGATCATTGCCGCATTATCTAAACAATACGACATGGCCGGAAAATGAACTTCAATACCCGCGCGCGCGGCACGGGCTGCCATGCGCTCACGCAATTGCGAATTAGCCGCAACTCCGCCGCCGACAAGCAAAGTGTTTACCTTTTTTTTCCGGCAGGCCAATAGGCATTTATCCACCAAGACATCAACAACACTATCCTGAAAGGCGTAGGCAATTTTGGCGGCGTTAAAATTTTTCTCTTTAGCATTTTTGTTCACATAATAATAAACCGCTGTTTTAACGCCGCTGAAACTAAAATCATACGTGTCCGGCATTGCCGCGCGGGGAAAACGGATCTCGTCGTTCACTCCTGTTTTAGCCAAACGGTCAATAACCGGGCCGCCCGGATATCCCAAATCCAAAATACGCGCAACTTTATCAAACGCCTCACCCACGGCATCATCGCGGGTTTGTCCGAGTAAATCAAAACGGTCAAAACCCCGGACATGATATAAGCTGGAATGCCCGCCGGAAACAACCAAGCCGATAGCTGGAAGTTTCGGCAGAGGCAATTGATCTGTCTTGGACGATCTCAAAAAATTAGCATAGATATGCGCTTTGATGTGATCCACTTCAACAAGCGGTTTTCGAAGCGCGTAGCTTAAGGCCCTCGTGAATGAAATACCGACTAAAAGTGAACCGATAAGCCCCGGTTTGCGGGTGACCGCGATGTAATCCAAATCCTTAAAAGGCACTCGGGCCTTTTCAACCGCTTCAGCGGCAACGTACTGAATCAACTCTAACTGCCGTCGGGACGCGATCTCAGGAATGATTCCGCCGTATTTTTGATGATCTTTTAGACTAGTGGCAACAATATTGGAAAGAACATGACAACCGTCAACAACGACAGCCGCTCCTGTTTCATCGCAGGAAGTTTCAATGCCTAAGACATTCATTTGATTGCGATATACTCTTTAACGGTGACTAATTCAATACCTTGTTCAAGTAATGAAGGAATACTTTCCTGAATAACCTGCATGGTCAATGTCCGGTCATGGCCTATGGCGAGCGCCTTGCCGCGTTTTTTGGCAATCTTAACTAATTCAGCCAACTCTTTTTCAATGGCCGAACGTTCATTCACATTGTCAAGAAACACATCTCTGGAAGTAAAAGGCACGCCAATCTGACGCGCTAACGGAGCGCAAACCGATTTGGCCGTCACCCGGCTGTCCATAAAAAAAAGCCCCCGGCGCTTCAACTGTTTAAAAATTGTCGTCATGATTGACTTATCTTCTGTCGCCTTAGATCCCATATGATTGTTGACGCCGGAGACCAACGGCATCTTGTCTAAAATATTGGATAACAAATGATCAACTTTAATAGGCGACATACTTGTTTTTAAAATATAGTCCGGCGGATACTCATCCGTATTGTTATGTGCCTCCATCGGTAAGTGCAGCATAATTTCTTTACCCGCCTGATGAGCGCAATCCATCACATCCGCCGAATGAGGAAGATCCGGCAATACCGCAACCGTGACTGACTGTCTAATCTCTTTGAGATACTGACAATTCCGGATGCTGTATCCCCAATCATCAATGACAAACGCCACATACGATCTTTTGCCCTTAGCCGT
>JAHFGF010000209.1 GCA_023247595.1 Candidatus Omnitrophota bacterium | reverse complement strand
CAAAGACCATCATTTAAAAAAACTGCCGCGTCACGCGGTGCGCCATCTTCAATTATCCTGGCATTGCTCAAGGTTTTATCCGTATCAATCAGGGCCAATTTACCTGCCGCATCCTTGGTCACTTTTTCCGGCACATAAGCGGCAATTGTGCCATCCTCATTTTTCATGGGCACGTAAATTGTTTCCCCTTCTTTGGCAAATGTGGGCAATACCTGACCATTGTCATGAAGCGCATCGCTTCTAATGGCCGGCACCTTTCCTTCGTTAATAAACCATTGCACATCCACGTCGCCGACAGGGGGGATGATTTCCTGCTTATACCCATCAACCGTCGCTTTGCTATTTGTTGCCGATACTCCGCTTACCGCTTCCATGCGTGTTGTATTGCCAAAATCAATGGTCGATCCTAAATTCGTTGACGGACCGCTATGCTCAATGCCGGAAACTAAATTGTAAAGTCCGTCTGAATCACGAGTGGTGATGCGATTGGCGAACTGACCGCCTTCAACCCATATTTTATTTGAATTAGCATCGCTTAAAACACTCCTTACTCCTTCCTCTCCACTTTTCGGCGCAATAGGATCCAGACCTGTTCCTAGTACTGTCCACGTAAGTCCAACATCTGACTGGCCGATGCCCGTAATCGTATATGAATCATTATTTTCAAACTCTATGCTCCCGCTAGCTCTTGCAAGAGTCTCTTCCCAAGGCCACCACAGCTGTTGCTCGCCAGTTTCCCTGACTAAATCATCCCATTCAACATTCAAAATCACACGTTCGAATGCTGTTCCATTATAAACGGCCGCCTTACCTCCTCGTATGCTCCCATAATTCCATTGTACAAAATGTCCTGTTACATCGGCTGTTCCGTCCGCGTTAAATGTGAGTTTGCCAATCTTATCTTCAAGCCGTAAATCCAAATGTTGCTCTTGAACCACCCGCGCATCTTTTATTTTATTTGGATCGCCATCGTGATAGTATTCTGTCCAGGGAATCTTTCTTTTACCTTTGCCATCTTCATTAGAAATATATACCTGGGATCCTGCTGTGGTTAATTCCGGAGCAATCCCTGAGCTTGATACTTCAAACTGCATAATGCCGTCTTTATTCGGTGTGTTGTAAGTGCTATAAACATTAAGATGGTTCGAACCCTCAATCAGCCGATTAGTTGTTATTGATGCCACCCCTTGGGGCGTATCTGTTTGCGTCGCTTTGACTGCGGCCAATTTTGCCGCAAACATATTCCCCGCAATCGTCCCCGTATCGGGCAGATCATCTCCCCCTGGCAAAACATTAAAATTACCATGCCTTTCGATTCCCAAATTAGGGCCGTAGGCTTCCCCTTCCCCAATCAAAGTCAATGGCGCATCAGGTGGTGTTTGCGCGAAGCCGGTAAATTGGACCTCCAATTGACCAAGCAATTGGCCATTGTTGCCAATACCGTTGGTAAGATAATTATTGGCGACATTCTCTTCCGTGATATTCAAGCCATCCAATGTCTTACCGTCCAAAAGACCTTCCGCTTGATCGCGATCTATTATCGCTGTTTCTCGCAAAGAATCCTTATCCGCTACGTAGTGCATCCCGCCATTCTTGTCAAATTTTACATTTTGCGCTAAAAAATTCCCATGATACGCGCCCATTCCATCGGTATTCTGGATAGCGCCTTTATTGCTGCCATAGTACAATGACGCAGTGACGTCGCCGTTGAACTTTATGCCTTGGTCCGTGATTGTGAATACTAAATTCTTAGTTTCCCCCGTCTTTGGATCTTGGTCTGTAAATCCGGGAAGCACGGCCTGGCTATTGCCCATCTGCATAATAAAAGGATTACCGTTCAAGATTCCTTGTGTTCCGGAATGCCTTGCATCCGATTCCGTGTTTAAAATCCCCACAAATCGCCGTATTGCCTGGCCTTCTCCTTGCGCTGTATGTATTTCATACCCCGTAGGCTTATCGTTGGCATCCAAAATAGAATCGATGACTCTGAAAAAAATGGGTTGATTACTTTTTTCCTGCGCATTGCCGCTGGGATCAGAGGCATTTCCTGTAATATCACGCACATTTTTTTCTTTAGACAAATCTATTCGGTTCTCCGACGACCTTACCTGATCGACATAGCCGCCCTTGTTACTGAAAAAGAATATCCTTCCATCCTTATCTACGCCAACTTGATCTGTAATAAAAGGTTGTTCCTTCGTGTGCTCCGGACCAATGTTAAGATCATTTTGAAAACGCGCATCTTCGGGATTTGGAACAAACTGCGACGTCCCCTTATTACGGCCGATTGGCGGATGCGCCGGGTCCGCGGTCAAATATCTATTGTCCCCCTCGCCGGCAATTTTCATCCAGTTATTTGAGCCCGTCATTAAAAAGAAACTTTCCTTTCCTTGGATATTTTCGTCCTGGCTGTATCCTGCTTTGTCTGTACCTATCACATTGATTTCCGTGCCGATTTTGGGCACGCCGCCTTTGAATTCCCCATTTCTAAATCTGACCCCTGGGATGGTGACCCCGTACGCGTTAAAACTATTTCCGTAGCGCCCGCCGTCGGATTCTGCGTAAACCGTGTGCGGCTCTCTTAACACATTGTCCTCGACAATAATTTTTTCGCCTGGATGTAATTGATACTGACGCACACCGGGAAAAACATAGCCCCAAATCCCTAAATCGCTTCCCTGGGCTTTGGAACCATTATCTTTGTTCTCTTTGTTATCTTTGTCAGGCTGCCCTGCCCCGGAAGCGGGCATCAGCACCTTGGTAGGATTGAGTCCGTCATAAACCACTTTACCGTTAATTTTAAAATTATTAATCATCCCTGTCGGATTATTATTGGCGTCTAATTCCAAATCATATGCGATCTTGGAATCTTTGGAAAATGCGGCCGTATGCCCTTTATCCCCGCCAAAAATTGTTTTCCCTTGCCGCCATCCGTCCATGCCAACAAGGGAAGAGACCATGACTGCTTCCGCAGGCCCGCCGCCGGGCAAAGCATATAGCGCATTCCGATCAACTATGCCAAATATCTGATTGCGTATGGCCGCCTG
>JAHFGF010000208.1 GCA_023247595.1 Candidatus Omnitrophota bacterium | reverse complement strand
GCCGATGTCCGGAAAAATTATTGAAGTTAATTCTGCGTTAGAGAAAAAACCGGAGATGATCAACAAGTCTTGTTATGAAAAAGGCTGGCTGGTTAAGATTGAAGTAGCGGATTTGGATGAGCGGTCCAACTTAATGACAGCGGCTGAGTATAGTAAATTTTTGGAAAGTGTTGATGTTAATTAATCCCGCTTCATTTATCCATCCCCAATAATTTTGACAGTGCGGAGTCTTCATTTGAATGTTCCTTATATAGCCAATACTTCTTCTGACGTCCAAGAAATGTTAAAAACAATCGGCGTTAAATCGATGGATGATTTGTTCATCGATATCAAACCGCAGCATCGTCCTAAGTCTTTTGATCTCCCGCCGGGAAAATCCGAATTTGAAACAGTCGAATATTTTAATAAGTTGGCTTCCCTGAACGCCGTTCATCTGATTCCTTTTATCGGCGGCGGTTATTACGATCACTATATTCCTGCAACGGTTAAGGCGCTTATATCGCGCGGAGAATTTTATACGGCGTACACGCCTTATCAGCCGGAATGTTCGCAAGGAACGCTTCAGGCGCTCTACGAATATCAAAGTTGTATTTGTGCGTTGACGGAAATGGAAGTAGCCAACGCCTCTTTGTACGACGGCGGAACGGCATTATATGAAGCGATGATGATGGCCAACCGCATTACCGGACGCCATAAAATTGTGATCGATAGCGGGGTTAATCCGATTTATCGGATTATGCTCAAGTCTTATACCCACAATCTCAATTTCGAATTTCATGAATCCGAAGTTGTCCATGGGCAAAGTGACCGTCAGAAGATTTTTAAATTACTCAACGACAAAACTGCCGCGGTGATTTTACAGAATCCAAATTTCTTCGGTACAATCGATGATCACACGGACATTATCCGCAAAGCCAAAGAGTTAGGAATTGTCACGATTGAAAGCGTTTACCCGGTTTCGCTGGGTGTATTAAAAACACCGGGTGAAATGGGAGCTGATATTGTGACCGGCGAAGGGCAGAGTTTGGGCTTGCCGCTTAATTTTGGCGGACCGTATTTGGGTTTTATGGCGACCCGTAAAGAGTACATCCGCAAAATGCCGGGACGTATCGTAGGAAAAACCGTTGATATGAATGGGCGCGACTGCTTTGTCAATACACTTCAGGCGCGCGAACAGCATATCCGCCGGGAAAAAGCAACGTCGAATATCTGTACAAACGTTTCGTTGTGCGCATTACAGGCGGTGATGTTTATGTCACTGTTGGGCAAACAGGGATTAAAAAATTTAGCCCAGCTTAATTTTAAGAAGGCGGAATTTGCGCGAAAGACGTTAGAAAAAATCAAAGGGGTTGAAGTCAAGCGGAGTTCGCCGACCTTTAATGAGTTTACGGTGTGTTTGCCGGCAGAGGCTGGCAACGTGATTGAAGCGATGATTGAAGAGGGTTTTGCCGCTGGGTTTCCATTGGGCCGTTATTATAAAGGCATGCAGAATTATATGCTTGTTGCGGTAACGGAGAAGCGTACTAAAGAAGAAATTTTGAAATACGCGGCGGCACTAGAGAAAGTTTTGAAGAAAATTAAATGAGCAAACTTATTTTTGAAAAATCAGTTTCTGGGCGTTACGGTTACTTAAATCCGCAGGCGGATGTGGATGAAAAGGTTAATATTCCGTCAGCCTATAAACGCCGTCAAGATTGTCCATTACCGGAAGTTTCCGAACTCGACATGATTCGCCACTTTACGTCGCTGTCGCAAAAAAATTTTTCGGTCGATACGAATTTTTATCCGTTGGGTTCGTGCACGATGAAATATAATCCTAAATTTACAGAAACAGTAGCGCAAATTCCGGGGTTTGCTAATCTTCATCCGCTTCTGCCGCAACTTAAAAAAGGTGAGCATTTGGCTCAAGGGGCATTGCGCGTTCTCTATGAAATGGAGCAAGCCATGTGTGCAATTACGGGAATGGATGCGTTTACATTGCAGCCTTTGGCTGGTGCGCATGGTGAATTGACCGGGGTTATGATGATGGCTGCCTATCATAAGGCCAAGGGAAATAAGAAAAAACATATTATTGTTCCGGATTCTGCGCATGGAACCAATCCGGCGACCGCAGCTATTGCTGGTTATGATATTATTTCGATTCCGTCGACGGAAAAAGGAGTCATGGATTTAAAGATTTTGAAAGAGAAAATTACGGATGAAACAGCTGGTATGATGTTGACCTGTCCGGACACGCACGGTATTTTTAATGCGGATGTCGATAAGATTGCGCAAATGATTCATGCCGTCGATGGGATTATGTATTATGACGGGGCTAATTTGAATGCCATTTTAGGCCGATGCCGTCCCGGCGATATTGGATTTGATGTTATGCATATTAACACGCACAAAACTTTTACAACGCCTCATGGCGGCGGCGGGCCCGGGGCCGGTCCGGTGGGAGTTAACAAAAAATTGGCGCCGTTTCTGCCGGTTTCGCGTGTGTGTAAAAAAGAAGATGGGACATTTTATTTAAATTATGATTATCCGCAATCAATTGGTTATGTGGCGTCGTTTTACGGTAATTTCGCGCTTTTGTTAAGAGCCTACGCGTACATTATGCTCGAAGGCAAAGAAGGTTTGGAGGCAACGACTAATCATGCGGTTTTGAATGCAAATTATGTTAAAGAAAAATTAAAAGAACGTTTTACATTGGCCTTTAACCGCATTTGCGCGCACGAAGTGGTTTTTTCCGCCAGTCAACAAGTTGAACGCGGCGTCCATGCAACCGACATTGCCAAATTCCTCATTGATAAGAAAATACATCCGCCTACCGTTTATTTTCCGTTGACTGTCAAAGAGTCAATTATGATTGAACCGACGGAAACTGAATCCAAAGAAACGTTAGACCAATTCGTAGCGGCGATGTTTGAGGCGGACGATTTAAGTAAAACCGATCCCGAAAGATTTCATAACCTGCCTAAGACAACGCCCATTTGCCGGCCGGATGAAGTTAAAGCCGCGCGTGATTTGAATACAAATTATTTTGCCCGTTAAACAGGTATCTTCAAGTA
>JAHFGF010000047.1 GCA_023247595.1 Candidatus Omnitrophota bacterium | reverse complement strand
GGCATCTCCTTTTCCAACTCCTGTTTGTTTAAAAAGTTTAATGTTTTTTTGCGGATATTTTTTGATCACGCGCTCGATCTCTTCATACGTACCGTCCTTGGAACCGCCTTCCACAAAAATAAATTCCTGTTTCAATCCGAACGCCGGCGTACGCGTGACTGCCGGCTCCACATTGCCGCGCTCATTACGGCATGGAATAACGATGGCGACTGAACAATCTTTCTGCGACGGAAAAATCGGACGCGCGACAATAAAATGATTGAGCGTCAACGCGTTAATGACCGGTAATTTGGCAATATAACGGTTTAAAAGATAACTGACGCCCCAAATATTTCGAGGAAAAAGAATACAGCGTTCTGATTTAATCGGATCAAAGCCTGCCAGCAGAAGAAAATTACAAATGTCTTTATAGGTAATCCAATTTTGAATTTTTTGAGGAATCTTAGATCCGACTTTCTCGCCCAATTTTAATAAATACTGCCAGAAATAACTAAAGTACTCAACGACAACCCGCGTGTCTGACGTGCAGTAAGGCTTAATCAATTCCAGAAAACCCTGAATATCGTCCAATTCCCCCAATAATCCGGACAAGACAACGTAATCAAATTTCTCCTGGGTTTTTAATTCCCGGATATCTCCGGCCTGAAACCGCAGGGACGGAAATTTTCGCCGGGCAATCTCAATGCACTTCGGGCTTAAATCAATCCCGACACCGAGCGAAGGTTTAAGCGCGTTTAATAATTCTCCGGTGGAACAACCCACCTCCAAAATTTTTTTTCCTTCAGGAATGAAATACCGGTATTGTTTTTCCAGGCAGGAATAATAATATTTATTTTGAATCCGGTATTTGTCCCGGGTTTCAGCCAGCGCGTCATAATGTTGTTGGATAGGATTGGCCATAACAGCTACGAATGGACGGTGTTTTCCTTGGTTACCAGAAAATTTCCAATGGCCAGAACATCAAATTCCGTGCGCAGGAAACACTCCACCGCGTCTTTCGGCGTGCAGACAATCGGTTCGTTTTCATTAAAGGATGTATTGATTATAACGGGCACGCCGGTGATCTTGGCAAATTCATCGATCAGTTCCCAATAACGCGGATTGACCGCGCGGCTGACGGTGTGAACGCGAGCGGTGCCATCGGCATGCGTGACAGCGGGAATAACGCTGCGTTTATCTTCCAGAACATCACCAACTAGAATCATGTACGGCGAAAGCTCACTTTTCGGCAGGCGAAAAAAATCTTTAACCCTCTCTTCCTGGACGGACGGAGCAAAGGGCCTAAAATGCTCCCGCTTTTTGACGCGGGCGTTCAGGCGGTCTTTCATCCCGGCATGCAAAGGGCTGACCACAATGCTGCGGTTGCCCAAGGCCCGCGGACCCGCCTCCATCCGGCCCTGAAACCAGCCGACAATTTTTTCATCAGCGATGTGGCGAGCCGTGTCTTTGGCAATATTGTCCGACTTATAATAATGCACGCCTTTGGCCCGCAAAACGCTTTCGATATTGTCATCTGAAAATTCCGGTCCGTAATAAACATGTTTGAACACATCTGATTTATTCTGTCCCAAGGTCTGGTGGTAATGATACAGCGCGCTGCCCAGGGCAGCACCGGCGTCATTGGCAATTGGCTGGATAAAAAATTCCTTAAACGGCACGGTCTCGATGATTTTTTTGTTCATCAAACAATTAAGAATCACCCCGCCGGTCATGCAGAGATTCGATAACCGGGTGGTGTTATATAAATACTGGCATAAATGAACACCGGCCTGTTCAATGACTCTTTGCAGGCCAAAGGCCGCATCAAAATGACGCTGTTCATACGCCTCATTTTTTGCGCGTTGGGGACCAAGCTTCTCAATCAAATAATCGCTGACCCATTGGCTTTGGCCGTGGGTATGAAAACGGAAATATTTTAAATTAAGCTGATATCCACCATCGGACGTTAATGTGATCATGTCTTTAAAGACCGGCAAAAAAGTGTCCTTGCCGTAGGCCGACATTCCCATGACCTTCCATTCATCAAAAAATGGTTTAAACCCTAAATAACTTGTGATGGCGGCATAAAAATGGCCCAGCGAATGCGGCACTTTGATTTCCTTAATCTTTTCAATCCGGTTACCTTTTCCGACGGATAAAACCGTACTGGCCGACTCGCCTCTTCCGTCCGCCGTTAAAATGGCCGCTTGGTCGAATCCGGAAACAAAATACGCGCTGGCGGCATGGCAGAGGTGATGTTCCACATAATGCACCTTAGGAGCGGCCGGCAGATGAAACTGTTCTTGTATGGCGCGGTCAATGGTGTTCATCAATTTCACCCGGGCCAAAAAAGTTAGCTCATCTCCGCCGCTGGTTGATTTTAATAAATTAAGGCTGGCAGGAAAATATTTAATCACATGCGCGATGTTACCGATAACTTCTTTTTGCGGAACCCAAAAGAAAGTGATGTGATCGACATCTGTAATGGTAATCCCTTCCCTAAGCAGACATTCGCGGATGGCTTGGGCAGGATATTTCCAGGTATGTTTTTCCCGGTTGAGGCGCTCTTCTTCAATGAGGAACCGTAATTGACCGTCTTTGATTAACGCGCATGAGGCTTCGTGCGCGTAGCTTGTAATTCCTAAAATGTACATGTAAAGACTTCCTAAAAATTTATCTTTAATTTTACGACGAATTGATTAATATTATAGTCACCGAGTAAAGACTGTATAGAATAAATTCATGAAAGAACAATCACAGCTTATTATTCACCAATACGAAATCGGCCCTTTGGCCAATTTCATTTATTTGATTGGCGATAACACCTCCAAGGAAATCGCTGTTGTTGACCCAGCCTGGAACGTGCCCTTCTTACGCGATGAAGCCAACAAACTGGGCTTAAAAATCGTAAGCATCTTTCTGACGCACGGCCATCCTGATCATGTCAACGGGCTGGCAGAACTTCAAAAAACGCATGATGTGCCCGTCTATATCTCCGAACACGAAGCCGCGATTTACAAACCGAAATGCAAGAATTTAATCGAAGTCAAAAACCACGCCCGCCTGAACGTCGGTTCTGTTGAATTTGAATGCATCCTGGCCCCCGGTCACACCCCGGGATGCCAATGCTTCTTATCCGGAAAACATCTGATTACCGGCGATGTTATTTTTGTCGACGGCTACGGCCGCTGTGATTTACCCGGCGGAAACGCCAAAGAAATGTATGCCTCGCTTTACAACATAATCAGAAAATTTCCGGATGACACCATCATCTATCCCGGACATAACTACGGGAATACTCCCACCGATACCATCGGCCATCAGAAAAAAACCAATCCCTATCTGCAAAGTTCCAGCCTCGAAGAGTTTTTAGGCGAACGCATGTAACGGTTTAAAAAGCGCGAAAGACGATTCACCTTGCTATCCATCTTATCCAAACATTCTTTTTTACTCCTTTTCGGCATATTTGAACTTTTCTTCTCCGCTCCGGGACAGACATTTCTGATTTCCCTTTTTGTCCAGCCCATCTTCAATGAACTTAACTCGTCACAAAGCCTTTTTGCCGGACTTTATTCAGCCGCGACGCTGGGCGCATCGCTTTTGCTCAATCCCGCAGGTCGGCTGATTGACAGGCATCCGATTAAGACCATCATCGTTTTAAATTCTCTTGTTATGGCCGCAGGCTGTTTTATTTTAGCTGTTTCAAAATCTCTGCCGGTTCTGTTCGTTGGATTTTTTATAGTCCGCCTCATGGGGCAAGGCATTTTCGGATTAACCGCGAGCACGCTTATCATCAAACAATTTGATAAAAACCGCGGCAAGGCCATGGGAGTCATCACGCTGGGATTTCCGCTGTCGGAACTTATTTATCCATCCGTCGCTATTTATCTGTTAAGCATTTTTGACTGGAGGATAAGTTTTATCCTATTTGGAATGAGCCATGTCTTGGTCATGCTTCCGCTTCAGCTATGGTTGATTTCCAAAGCCAAAATCACAGAGGGCCAATTTCTCCCCGGCGAAAGCGAATTAAATCCTCAGCTATTACCCGGAACCGGCGGAAACCGGCGGATCCGCCAACACGAAGACTGGATTCTCAGCCGCTGTTTAAAAGACATAAAATTTTACCTTTTACTCGCGGCCTCGTGCATTCCTCCGATGATCATGACCGGATTGCTGTTTCATCAGGCCGCGCTTTTTAAATATCATCAATGGCCCATTGTCTTGGCGGCAACCGGTCTGGCGATTTATGCCGTTTCCAAAGCTATATTTTCCGTCGCTGTCGGACCAATTATTGACAAGTACGGCCCGCTCACTCCTTTTATCATCCTCATCGTGATGATCGCATCAGGCACTTATCTGGCTTGCATATCAGGCCCTGGCTGGATCATTTATCTCTATTTCGCCCTATTAGGCGCGGCCTTAGGAATGAGCAGCCCAATCATGAACGTCGTGTGGCCTTATTTTTACGGCACGAAACATATGGGAAGCATCAAAGGATTTATCGGAACAATCCGGAATGGATTAACCGCCCTGGGCCCTCTGCCGATGGCCTTTGCCATGGACAACGGAATAAGCATTCATACTGTTTTGCTTTGGACAGCGGTCATTATTTTATTAATGGCCAGCCTGCCTCTGATTGTCTGGAAGCTGGACGCGGCCGAACAAAAAAGCTCAACTCTTGCGTTGAAATAAGACCAGCGTTTCCAAATGCTGGGTGCGCGGAAAGAAATCCAAAGGAAGTACGCATTTTATCGACCAGGATTCTTGGAGAGATTGACAATTTTCAAGTAAAGATTGCGGGTTACAAGATAAATACAATAAGTGCGCGACATGATCTAAGGCGTTTAACATATCCACTGTCTGCTGGCTCAACCCCGCACGAGGCGGGTCAACCATCACAATATTCTTTGCCTGCGGCATTAATTCAAGCTGCGCCGGCAGAATATCCTCAACCCGCCCGTCGTGAATCATGAAATTCTCAAAACAATGATGGGCAGCGTTATGTCGGGCAAGCTTTAAAGACGCCTGGACCTCTTCAATTAGCACGACCTTACCCACCAAGTCATAAACACAAATGCCGAATAAGCCAACACCTCCATACAGATCGTAAAAAATCGCTTCTTTGTCCCAAATATCTAAAGACCTTAAGCGATTTATAAAAAGAGGCAGAATAAATAAATTTGCCTGAAAGAACGTATCCAAAGAATAAAATATCTTTCTTCCTAAAATCTCGGTCCACAAATAATCCGCGGGCTGAAGCTCCAACGAACGCTTGCCAATGCCTCCCCAAAAAACACGGCCGTCATCGCCGGTACGCACAACAAGATTAGCCTGACGATGCTTCTCAGTAACCTTAGCCTTGGCCAACTCTTTAACTTCCGGAATAAAATTTGAAATTTCCTGACGGGCAATCGGGCAAGATTCCACTGGGATCAAGCGGTGGCGATTTTTCGGCGAAAAACCAATAAACACTTCTTTAGATTTTGTCTGAATTAATTTCAGATCAAGCCGGTTGCGGTATTGATATTCCTGGGGAGAAGCCAAGATTGGCTGAAAAATTTCTGGCGGAAGGTCAAAACTTTTTTGAAACAACGTCTTAAGATTTTGTTCTTTGAGAAGCAATTCATCGGCGTAGGAAATATGCTGGTACTGACAGCCGCCGCATTCATCAAACACCGGACATAACGCGGGTATTTTATCAAAAGCATCAACGCCTAATAAATCCATGAATTCAAACCTACTTCACAGCCATGGAATAAGAATTCAACATGTACTTAAAGATGCCTTTATATTTTTGGTATTGCAGCATCTGCATGGTATGCGTAATGATAAACGCTTTGTTATCTTTAAAGTACCAGATAAAACCCAACTGCATCACAGGCTCTTCTTTGTTTCGGACAATATAACGGTAGGCTTGCCGACCGTCTAAAACTATCGCCGTAGATTCTACAATTTCAATACCCCGTCCAAAAATGGTTTCTGTCTGCAGCATCGCGATTTTAGTAAATTTATCCAAAGTCGTTACTTCCGGAGGAAGATCAACAACCGAAATGTTGATGTTTTCATTAAAGTTATCTAACGAATTATCTAAAGGCGCCACGATTGCAACAACCGTTCCCCCGTAATCTTTACGCACCGTCCATTTTTTGGGATACTTCATCTGAATTTTGTAATACTCGTCGGTGAATGTTGCATATTGACTGCTTTGTATCACATAAGCAATGGCCGCGCCCAGGACTAACGTTCCCAAGCCGGCTATGATGCTGATCATGACAATTTTTTGCAAGCCAAACCCTTGTTGCGGCGCATCCTGATTCATATCACTCCTTTGCCCTTGCTTCTCACAAAGTTTTCTATTAATTCGTATAAAACTTCTTAGAAGAATTTTTCAGTCCAATTAAATATTCGCACGGTTTGAAACGGCCGTCTTTGGCGTCTTCTTCCAAATCATTTAAGATATCAATGATATTGTCAATCCCCTGACTGTCGGCATATCTCAAAAGACCGCCGTGGAAAGGAGGAAAACCGGTTCCCATGACCATGCCGATATCAACCACATCCGCGCTCTCAATAACTCCCTCCTGCAGACAGCGCGCGGCTTCATTGATCATCATTAAAAGCATCCGGTTTAAAGCATCCGTCCGGTCAAAAACTCCGCCCTCGCGAGGAACCATATCCTGCACTTCTTTGTTTAAAACGCGTTTGGCGCCGTGGATATAAAATCCTTTGCCGGATTTCTTGCCTAATAATTTCTTTTCATAAATTTTGTTAAAAATCTCAACCGGTTTATAGCGCGGCCCTAGTCCCGCTTCCAAAATATGTAAAACCTTAACCCCCACATCCAGTCCAACCTCGTCGGATAAGGTAAATGGCCCCATGGGCATGCCGAATTCCACCATTAAATTATCAACATCATCAATGCGCATGCCTTCTTGAAAAAGACGCCCGGCTTCGTTGATGTAACCTAAAAGAATCCGGTTAACCAAAAATCCCGGCGCGTCCTTAACCAAAATCGGCGTCTTTCCCAGGCGCCGCGCAAAGTCCAAAGAAGTAACAACGGTTTGCGGCGAACAATATTTTGTCGTGATGATTTCAATGAGCGGCATGCGGTGCACGGGATTAAAAAAGTGAAACCCAATCACACGCGACGGATCTTTAACAGCCTCGGCCATTTGAGTGATGGACAACGACGATGTATTAGAAGCAAGAACAGCATCCTGCGGCACTTTCGCATCCAGCTCCGCGAACACTTTCTTTTTCACATCCATATTTTCAACAACCGCCTCAATGACCATGTCCGCATTCTGAAAACCGCTGTAATCAACTGTTCCGGAAATCATAGCCATTTTTCCGGACAGATCATGAGGTCTGATGCGTTTCTTTTTAAGAGCGCCTTCATAAACTTTATAAGCGGCTGCTAAACCTTTGGCAATGGCATCATAATTCACATCTTTAATGCGCACCCAAACCCCGCGGTCGCTTAAAAGCTGGCCGATTCCGCCACCCATAATTCCCGCGCCAATAACACCGGCCTTGGCAATTTTCTTAGCCGCAACTCCGTCGGAATGCGCGGGCATGACCTTTTTAATTTTTTCAGAAAGGAAAAAAACTTTGACCAAATTTTTAGAAATGTTCGTAATGGCCAGCTCAGCAAAAGATTGCGCCTCAAAATCCAGCGCTTCAGGGCGATCCATTTTGCGCGTCACTTTAAGAACTTCTATCGCCTTCATAGGCGCCGGATAAAATCCTTTGGTCGCCTCTCGGACACTTTTTATCGACTGATCAAACATGATCTGATTGCCGAAGGACGTATTTTCAAGAAAATTAGTAAAACCTTTGAGCGGTTTTCTTTGAAACTTCTTTCTCAACGGTTCCGACGTGATTTTCTTGATAAAACCTTTTAAGTCCGCTTCCAATGTGGATTGCGGAAATAGAGCATCGAACAAACCAGCCTTATATGCCGCTTGGCTGCCAATCGGTTTACCGGACAAAATAATTTTTAAAGCCTGCCCCAAGCCTATCAAACGCGGCAGACGATAGGTTCCCCCGAAACCTGGAACAAAACCAAGGTTGACTTCCGGTAGACCAATTTTAACTTTTTCATTAAACGTCGAGACGCGGTATAAACAGGCTATGGCCAGCTCACAGCCGCCGCCCAACGCAACACCGTCGATAACTGCAACCGTCGGCATCGGCAAATCTTCAATCTTGTTAAAAAGATTCTGGCCAGCCTGAGCTTTGACTTTGGCATCATGGACATCGACAATTGCTTCAATTTCTTTAATATCAGCGCCAGCGAAAAAAACATCTTTCTTAGCGCTTATTAAAATTAATGCCGCGAGTGATTGATTGTTCTTAACGTTATCAAGAATGGCGTCTAACTGCTTAATGGTATCCGCATTAAGCACGTTCACTTTTGAATCCGCTTGATCAAAAACAATGTAACCAATATTTGCGTCTTGTTTGAAATGTACGGACATAATCGCCTCGATTTCGTTTGCGGTTGACTTAAACGGAAACGTCCGTTGACCTAGAAAATATCATCGCTCTAAAACCATCGCAGCTCCCTGACCACCGCCGATGCATAGGGACACCACGCCATATTTAAGATTGTTTCTCTTTAAATGTTTCAGCATAGTTAAAATCAAACGGCCGCCGGTTGCGCCAACCGGATGGCCAAGCGCGATCGCGCCGCCATTCACGTTAAGGATTTCCGGTTTAATAACACCGGTATATCCCTCGTAGCCGTACTCTTTGGCAAATTTCTCCGACGATAACGCCTTAACGCACGCCAATACTTGAGCGGCAAAGGCCTCGTTGATTTCAAAGGCCTGAATGTCATCAATTCTCAAATTCGCTTTTTTAAGCGCCATGGGTATCGCGTGCGCCGGCCCTATTCCCATGCGGTTGGGTTCCACGCCCGCAAACGCGAATGAACGGATATATCCCAGCGGTTCGCGTCCCAATTCTCGTGCGCGTTCTTCACCGGCCACCAAAAGCGCCACCGCTCCGTCGGTGATCTGGCTTGAATTACCTGCCGTGACCGTACCGGTTCCCCGTTCGAAATATGGTTTTAATTTCGTCAACGCTTCAAACGTTTGATTTTCCCTGGGACCGTTGTCATCCATGACCGTTTCTTTAAATTTTGGAGATGGAGAAACCGGAACAATTTCTTCCCTTAAATTGGATCGCGACTGCAAGGCACGCTGATGACTGATCAAAGCAAACTTATCCTGATCAGTACGGCTGACACCGAACTCCTTGGCTAAAACTTCCGCCGTCTGTCCCATGTTCAATCCGCAGACCGGATCGGTCAATCCTAATTGAAGTCCGATGCGGGGCGTTAAAAATTTTAACCGGAACTTGAGTAAAACACCCAAACGCTCCCCAAAACTTTTGGTCCTCATCAAAGCACCCAAGAACTCTTGATATTCTTTAGTCATAAAAAACGGGATATTACTCATGGACTCTGTCCCGCCCGTCAGAAAACAGCGTCCTTCCCCGGCCCTGATTTTTATGGCCGCGTTAACCACCGATTCCAAACCTGAGGCGCAGTTGCGGTGAACCGTAAAGGCCGGCGTTGTTTTTGGGATGCCGCTTAATAAGGCAATCACGCGGGCGATATTAGCCGCGTCCGCCGGCTGTCCCACACATCCAAAAATAACTTCATCGATCGCTTTAACATCAAGGCCGCTGCGTTCGATAAGTTCACGGCAAGCAATCCGGCCAAGTTCCTGCGCAGACGTAAAATTAAATGCCGAACCCATTTTACAAAATGGCGTTCGAATTCCGTCGATGATAGCAATGCGTTCCATAAAATATCCTCTTTTTTGGGATAAGGCTTAAGAACACGCCGACTCAATAAAACTCTCCAGCGTTTTCACAGACCACTTGACCTTAACCCTTGTAACTTTATTATTTTGGTCTTACGTCGATAATTCTTTTTTCTTTATTTGCCGTTTCTAATTCCAACCGTTT
>JAHFGF010000046.1:1355-9961 GCA_023247595.1 Candidatus Omnitrophota bacterium | reverse complement strand
TTGACCGTCATGGAAAAACGTTCGTCAGGTTCGATGCAGATCCTTTTTAGCACGCATTCAGCCGCTTTAATTGATATCCGTCGCCTTGACCGGCTGCGCTGTATTGTGAAAAGCAAAACTTCCGGTTCTGTGGTGGTCACAGGGATTAATGATAAGGTTGACTTAGATACTCTCATGCCCGTTTCAACGGCAACAGGTGCGCAGTCCTTTGATAAACTCAAAGCGCTCTTTTCAGGTGAGCAAGGTTCTAAAGAAATTCAGCCTGAAGCTGCAGTTGCGTCTTCAGTTGTTGAAGCGGCCCAGGCAGCTATTCAACCCGCGCCTCAAACACCTTTTCAATTGCCGGCTGATGAAAAGCTTTTGCTGGCGGAGAAAATGGCTAAGGAGAAATCCGGTCAGGATAAGAATCAGGAAGAAGAGCTGGAATATGCTTCCCGCAAATCCCTGTTTAAGTTCTTCGGCCGCTAAGCAAATACCGCGCGGCATCCTGCCTCGTGAGATCTGAAAATGTAGTAGACCGTTTCTTCAAAGTATTATCAAACCAATATGTTTACAACAGAACTGTCCCCCAGGTTCGCATGAAAGGGGACAGTTATGGCAAGAAATAAAAGGTTGTACTATTCAAATGCTGTGTATCATGTGATTGTTCGTGGCAACAATCGTCATTTTGTTCTTCAAGATAATTCAGCCAAAGAAAAATTCCTTCAAACCATTGAACGTTACCGTGCCAAATTTAAATTCGTATTGCATGCGTTTGTCCTGATGGATAACCACGCGCATTTAATTATACAGGTTCAAGATCCGCACAATATTTCACGAGTGATGCAGTCAATACTTCTTTCTTACAGCGGTTGGTTTCGCCGCACTCATGATTATGTCGGGTATGTTTGGCAGGGAAGGTTTAAAAGTTTTTGTATCTCTAGGGAACGTTATATTTTGGAATGCATTAAATACATCCATCAAAATCCGGTGCGTTCCAAAATGGCGGGATATTCTGAAGAGTATCCGTTTAGTTCGGCTCGATATTATATGGGGAAGGCTAATGACAAAGTCGATGGACTTTTGACCGTAGAGCGATTCGCAATTTTTTAAGTGATTGATTTGTAAAATGAGAAACAGTTTGGGGCTTTGTATGATTAGAGATTCTTTTTATACGCGGATTATTGTATGGATTAATTTGGTTTTGTTTTTATCTGTTTTTAACCCGTCTGCTTGGTCTGACCAGTCGAAAAAAATAACGTATCAAAATTTAAACGTTGATCAAAAAATCGATGTCAAAGATACCGACAGCAGAATTAAAGAAGCCTATCAAACGGTCAAATCTGATTTCTGGGTGCAGTCGCAAGGTGTGGTGATTAAAATCTTAAAAGATGACATAGACGGCGGCCGGCATCAACGGTTTTTGCTTCGTTTGTTTAATGACCACACCGTATTAATTGCCCATAACATTGACCTGGCTGGGAGAGTTGGAAATCTTAAGCTTGGCGATACCGTGGCGTTCTACGGCGAGTATGTGTGGAACAACAAAGGCGGTGTTATCCATTGGACCCACCACGACCCTTCCGGCCGTAAAATCGGCGGCTGGTTGATGCATCGGGGGAAGAGATATCAGTAAAGAGGAAACTTAGAACAAATAATGATTATGGTTGTTTTGGGGACAGTTCTGTCATAAATATTTGACATTAATAGCGATATTTAGAAACGGTCCGATGTTTTTTGAAGTTATTTTAAATTTTTTTTGTCTTTCCTCCAACCTTCAGAACCGCAAGCCTTTGCGTGCCCGTCCGTTACCCTTTTAATTTGAGAATCTGTGCTATACTTTAAATGGACGTAATCGATCTTTTGAAATTGTAGCTCTTTTCGATTCATCCCTTGCCGTTCCAGCTTACGGCTGTTGTTGGTAAAGGTGGTGATCTGCGATGCGAAGGTTATGGTTGACTCTGATTCTGGTTTTCCTTCCGACTTTGGTTTGCAAGGCCGATATGCCTTCTTTTAATGACACGCCCAATCAGCAAATCCCGTCTAATTTATTAAAACAGAACAATTTACAAAACAAACAAAATCCCGATGAGCTTGAAATCCATTACGGATTTTCCAGTTTGAAGTTTCATAACGGTCCGGTACAGACCGTCAAAATTGACCATACTGCCCAGACTAAAAGCGGGGATTTGTTCCATTTGATGCCTACGGCTGAAGCCGCAGATGTTTCGATTAAAGAGCTTGAACATATTTGTAATTCCGTTAATGGCGCTAACCGGCTTGAAGATTTAACCGAAGTCTTGTCGCATAATAATTTTCAATTGTTACAGGAGAAAGTTAATAGCGGAAAGTCGCCCTACATTGTTTTGGCCATGGTTCAGGCCATGCGTCCGAGTCATATCGAAATTTTAGATTTCAATCTTCAGGACAACAATGCTCAATTGGCCGTAAGAGGCCGTTCGACGTTTGGCATAACGCAGGGGCTGATTGGTTTAGTTAAAGAAGATAACCTTTGGAAAATTAACCGCGAGAACTGGCAGGCTGGAGGCAGTAGTTCCATGGGGTTTATAAGCGCTACGGTTAATCCGTTATCGAAAACTAATCAATATGCCCAATCCAATTCTTCCGGCCTCATTTCACAAATCTCTCCTGATTACAAAGTTAACAGGAATTTTTTGGCTCTGACCCGGGTTCCGTATAATAAAAGCCGCCGGGCATTCACGTTTGTTTTTCTAATCAAGAATAATAAGTCAAAGCTTGGTCATGCCAAGGAAGTTTATGACAGCAGTTCAAAGACTTTTGTGAAAGAAAATCCGCGCGCCAAAATGCATGTGCTGTGGACCGGATCAAGAAAGTTGATGCCGGAACAAAAGGTTGTTGATTATCAGACTCCTATTGGTTTTTCCATCGCGAATTATGATGATGGATATTCACCTGGCCAATGGAACCTCATTTTGCCTAATAAAAAACCCCGCGAAGTAACAGTTTCTTTTCTGATGAACTTCTAAATTATGCCGTAATCCGCCCGCCTTGTTTCCTTCAAAATGTTTCTAAAATCGTCTTAAGATGGCGTTTTACTTTCTAAAGCGGAACGGCTATAATTGGCTTCACTAAATTATCCAAAATAATTTTATTGTCATTATTGAGGTGATCTTATGAAGCTGCTTATTTTTGCAGGGTCGCTTAGGGTTGACTCTTGTAATAAAAAATTTGCGCGCGAAGCGTTACGTCTTGTCCAAGAGGCCGGCATCGACGCTGAATTGGTGGATCTTAAGGATTATCACATGCCTGTTTATGACGGAGATTTGGAAACCGCATCGGGTATCCCTGAGTTTACGGTTAAGCTTGGCAAAAAGATCGCATCCGCGGATGCGCTGATTATTTCAACACCCGAATACAACGGAGGGATCCCGGGCATTCTTAAGAATGTGGTGGACTGGCTTTCGCGTGAGAAGCCGGTGTTGCTACTAATAAACATTTGTTGTTACTGGCCGCGTCGCCCGGCGCGTTGGGTGGTGTCCGCAGTTTGTGGCATACGCGCCAGCCGTTTGAAACGATCGGCGTGCATGTGTTTCCTGGAATGATGGGTTTGCCTAACGCGTTTAATGAACAAGGCAGGCTTAAAGAGGAAAAACCTCTTTCGCAGTTGCAAAAATTATTGGAGCAATTCATCAAACACGTGGGAGGATGAGCTGGAGTTTGAAGTTTAATATATAACAACGGCTATTGTGTCTCTGTTTCGGAAAGGAAAAAATGAGAATACCGATCCTGATTGTCTGTTTTTTGTTTATGTTTGTTATGATGTCCCGACCATCCGAGGCAATCACCATTGTCATCGCCAACGACCCCAATGGAGCTTTTGAAGGAACATCCACGGGAACTAACCCGTCCAACGGGCAGGAAACCTCCGAATTTAATCTGCAGACAGCCTACCAAAATCTGTTTGGTTCCCCTTCGCCCAACGCGCTTCCGCAACGTTCAATGTGGGGAGAGACCCCGACGCAGTTGGCGTTTGGTTTTAATGCCGAAGGTAGCAACGTCAAAGTGGACACGTTTCAGGAATTTGATCTTGATGTCTTCGGCAATTACTGGACGCTTGATTCCAAACTCACGTTTGATCCGTCGTCAGCTATTATTGTTGACCCCAATGATCACATCAAGTGGGACGGAACGCTCACGCACACCGGCAAATTAAGTACTAATGATTTTCCTCACGAGGGCGATGACACCTCGGGATTGCCTATGAAATTCAACGTTGATTTAAGTGCCGGTAACAAAACGCCAGGACTGTTCAGTCAACTGGCTTATGGTGTTGACGGCAATGCCGCGGAACATCCGTCGGTCGGTCATGCGGATGCTGTGATAGGCGTTCTGCAGGCAAGGGTTTCTTCGCCCAGTATTTTCTTTGATGAGATTGAAGGGTCGTACACTGGACTCATGGTGGGATTGCATCTCGATGATCAACAGCCAGTTGTTCCGGAGCCGGCAACGTTGGGCCTTTTTGGTTCAGGGCTTATCGGATTATTGGCAACACGGCGCAAGAAAGCATAAGAAATTGTTGTTTGTTGATGAACTTCGCCTCTTGAAGTTTAGGAGAGAATTCAGTTTGTTTTTATAAACTCGTCACGACCTCCCTGAAGTGGCAATAAAGGAGGGCAGGCTGAAGCCAGGATCTGCAAAGATACACTCAGCGTCGGACAGGGACCATTACGATATCTGTGCCTGTCAACCATGCAGACGACCGAGATCGTGGGTTATCCGGATTCCAAAAAACTCGCCGGCGTCGGTTGTGCCGAACCTAAGGTTGGTGTCATTGGGGCGAAAGTTAGGTTTATCGTTAAAGAACAACCATCCGTGGATTATTACGAGGGAGAGGATATTTAGAAAAGAAGTAGGGATTTTGTAATTGGAGCCTGGGACGCTGGGGTACTCAGTGCCCAGAGACCGGGTAAATAGATTATTACGAAGGGAACTAAAACGAATGAAACATCATAAACTCATCCTTCCGGAATTCATGAACGGGCAGAGCGCGCTTTTCGGCGGGTATCTTTTAAAGTGGATCGACGAATTGGCTGAAATGTCCTATAAAAAACGAACGGATTAAAGATAGATTTTATTATGAGCATTAAAAAGATCCGCGTCATGACCTACAATGTCCACAGCTGCCGGGGGATGGACGGCAGGGTCGATCCGGTGAGGATCGCGAAGGTCATTGAACAGTTTGAACCCGACTTGGTCGCGCTTCAGGAAATTACTGTCCGCCCGGGATTATTAAACAATCCGGACCAGTCGCTTGTCATTGCCCAGCATCTGCGCATGCACAGTCATTTTCAGCCCGCCATCGCCATTGAAGGCGGACATTTTGGCATCTGCATTCTGAGCCGTTATCCGTTTGATATCAAAAGATCGGGAGAACTCCCCGGGCATTTCACTTCCAAGTTTAAAACCCCGTTGATCAATGTATTCTTTCAGTCCCGCCACGCCATCTGGTGCAGCGTTACCTTAGACGACAAACAACTTTATTTTATTAACACGCATCTTGGCCTGCGGCCTAAAGACAGGCTGATGCAGATCAACGGCCTTCTGGATGAGACGTGGCTCGGAAAAGCGCAGAAGGACAACTGCCCCATCATTGTCTGCGGCGATCTTAACGCGGGGCCAAAATCCGTGACGTGCACCAAGATGTCCCGGTGTTTTAGAGAAGTCAGGTCGCACGTGCCCGGTAAAAAAATGAAGACCTTCTCAAGCGTCCTGCCGGTCTTCGCGCTCGATCATATTTTTTTTAGCGAACATTTTGAAGTGACATCCGTCAAAGTTCCTTTTAATGCTCTGACGCGCAGGGCTTCCGATCATTTGCCCGTCATTGCTGATCTTACGTTCTAAGGGAAATCATGTCTGAGTTTTTATTTATTCTCTATATCATCCTGTGCGTGTGCACGATCATTCCGCTTTTGCTGGATAACAAAGATCCGGGGGAGACGTTTGCCTGGATATTTGTCATCACATTCTTTCCGTTCATCGGCTTTACCCTGTATATGGTCACGGGCCGCAACTGGCGCAGGAACTATGACCGCACGAGAAAATTGCCGCAGGGCATTGCTAAAAATCTGACCGCGATATTTAAGCCGTTCTCTGACAGGCAGGAAGATTTGATCGAGCAGTTAAAGAGCACAAAAACGGTCTATCAGGATGATATGATGACGCTTTTGCTGCGCAATTCCCGCGCCTTATTGACGGTCAATAACAAAACGGTTGTTTTTCACGACGGGCAGTCAAAATTCGACAGCTTGAAAAATGACATTAAGAATGCGAAAAAATTCATCCATCTGCAATATTTCATCTGGCAATCCGATGTGCTCGGTCTTGAGATCAAGCGGCTCTTGCTCGAGAAGGCCCGCCAGGGGGTGGAGGTCCGGATCTTATATGATTATTCCGGCTGTTTCCTGCGCTTTAAAAAACGCGATATTAATGAGATGCGCAAAGAAAAGATCGAGATCTATCCGTTCTTTAATTACCTCGCGAATTTTAAGTTGCACACCTTAAATTACCGCAATCACCGCAAGATCGCGGTTATCGACGGGCATATCGGATATACCGGCGGCATGAATGTCGGGCAGGAGTATATCGACGGCGGGAAGAAATATGAGTCGTGGCGCGACACGCACATGAGGATCGAGGGAGAAGCGGTGAGTATCCTGCAGGCTATTTTCGCGATCGATTGGTACAACACCGTGCCTAAGGAAGATATCTTTGAAGAACGCTATTACACGGAAATTAGCGACAAACCGTCGGTCAATGGGGATTTGCCGATGCAGATCGTGACCTCCGGTTATGATTCGCCCTGGCATTCCATCCTTCAGCTGTATTTTACGTTCATCACCGCGGCCCAGAAGAATATTTACATTGTCTCGCCGTATTTCATTCCCGACGAGAGCCTCATGATGGCGTTAAAGACCGCGGCGATGAAGGGGGTCAAGGTGGTTGTGCTTATGACCGGCGTTCCGGATAATCCTATTCCGTACTGGGCGGCGTATTCCTATTTTAATGAACTCCTGCGCGCCGGCGTGCGGATATTCCAGTATCAGCCGGGGTTTTTGCACGCGAAGATGGTTTCGATCGATGGAAAAGTTTCTTCGATAGGAAGCGCCAATTTTGATATCCGCAGCCTGAAACTTAATTACGAGATCAATGCGGTGTGTTACGAGCAGGAATTGACCAAAGATATCGACCTGCAGATCGAGAAGGATCTGGCCTTGTCTAAGGAGGTCACCCTGGCCGATGTCACGCAAGGTTCCATCATTGTCCGCCTGCGCAATTCTATCCTGCGCCTGATGAGCGGGGTGTTGTGACGATTGCCTTTGCCGTCGAATGATTGTATAATCCGGCATATTATGAAGAACTAAGAAAAGGAATTTAAAAAATGAAATATTATCAGTTGGTCCTTCCGGAATTCATGAACGAGCAGGGAGTGCTCTTCGGCGGCTATCTTTTGAAATGGATCGACGAGTTCGCCTACATCACCGCGAGCCTCGATTATCCGGCTAACCGTTTTGTAACTGTAAGCCTGGACAACGTGGTCTTTCGCAAACCGATCAAGGTCGGATATATCCTGTGTTTCGACGTCGTGCAGGTCAGGAAAGGCACGACCTCGTTGAGCTACGCGATCAGGGTTCATAACGCCAAAGACCCGTCGAGGAAAGACGAATTGCTGTTTGAGACCGGCATCGTGTTTGTGAACGTCGATGCAGAGGGGCAGAAAAAAGCGATCAAGGTTTCAGGATAGTCAAGGGACCGTTTCTCATGAAGACATTGAAAATAATAAGTTTCTGACAGAAGTGTCCCTTTTGAGAATGAGAAGGCATACAGGGACAGTTCTGCTGTAAGCCGTTGAAGCGTAACAATGAGTGAAGAAACGGTCTATTGAACGTAATGATTGAAAACACGTATCTAACTATATTAAGGAAGCAAAATGACTCTTAACGAAAGTTTTAAAAAGCAGGGCGCCTTTCTTTTTCGCTGGAGAAGTTACCTGCCGTTACTGGCGATTCCTATGTTTATTCCCGCGCTTTTTCAATCGGAATCTATTGAGCGTGCTTTTGGAAGCCAAGCTAACAATCTCTGGGAAGGGTTTTGTGTTTCTGTTTCTTTGAGCGGATTATTGATGCGCTCTTTGGTCGCCGGGTATGTGCCCCGGGGAACGTCGGGAAGAAACGTGCACTGGCAGGCGGCTGAGACGCTTAACACCACCGGAATGTATTCGATTGTCAGAAATCCGCTTTATGTGGGCAATTTTCTCATCGCGTTCGGGCTTTTTCTTTTTGTTCAATCCTGGTGGATGGTTTTAATAGCCGGCGTTGGTTTTTATTTCTATTATGAACGGATCGTTTTTACCGAGGAAGATTTCCTGCAGGATAAATTCGGGTCTGTTTTTCTTAAATGGGCAGGGAAAACCCCGGTGTTTTGGCCCCGCCTGAAAAATTGGCAAAGGCCGGATATACGGTTTTCCTTTAAAACCGTGGCCCGTCGGGAATTTTCGACTTTCTTTTCGGTTATCGCGTCATTTACTTTTTTTGACGTGTTGGTGGATCTGTTATCGGAACGTAAACTGGAGATCAAAACTTTTTGGA
>JAHFGF010000046.1:0-1255 GCA_023247595.1 Candidatus Omnitrophota bacterium | reverse complement strand
TTTAAAACCGTGGCCCGTCGGGAATTTTCGACTTTCTTTTCGGTTATCGCGTCATTTACTTTTTTTGACGTGTTGGTGGATCTGTTATCGGAACGTAAACTGGAGATCAAAACTTTTTGGATGGTTTGCTTTGTAGTCGGTCTCGCGGCCTATTGCGCCATGGTCGTTTTAAAAAAGAAAACCGCCTGGCTGAATGTCGAAGGAAGATAAATAGCCTCAAAGCCGCCGGTAGTGCTGCGTAAAAGATGTCTTCGTTTCTTTTTTGAATGCTTACAGAAAGAGTCATGCGGCATGATTAAATTTTTCACAGTTCTTTCAGGCATCTTCTTTCTTACTGCGGGTTTGTGGGCCGGTCTGTTTACTGTCGGTGGTCTGATTTTTCACGGGGCCAGGGAGAGGGAGCCCCTGCCCTTTTCCGCTCAGGAGTGGCTGATGCTTATAGTCCTGGTTGTTACGACTCTAGGGATGATCGCCGTTTCTATCGGCTTGTTCGTAAGAAAAAATTGGGCCCGGGTGGGGGTATTGATCATATCCTGTTTCGTTTTGATTTATGATCTATCTATTGACAGTGTGTTGATATTTTGCCATATGTCGCATATGCAGTCAGGGCTTCCATCCCAGGGTGCGCTGAACGGGGTCCTTTTGATCGCGATTCCCTTGTTTTTTCTTGTGTTTTTCAATGCACAACCGGTCAAGGCGTTATTTATTCGAAAATCTGGAGACGCATCATCATGAAAACTCTAACAAATTCTTTTTTAGTTATGCTGTTTGTCGTCGTGTTGTAGTCAAGGGACCGTTTCTCGCGAACGCATTGAAAATATTAAGTTTCTGACAGAAGTGTCCCCTTTTGAATGAGAAGGCATGCAGGGACAGTTCTGTTGTAAGCCGTTGAAGCGTAACAATGAGTGAAGAAACGGTCTAATGATGGCCTACGATGAATTATTAGAGAAGCGTTTGGATGAAATTATTGCCAGGCGCAAAGATGTTCACAAACAGAAAATGTTCGGCGGCCTGGGATATCTTCTGCGCGGGAACATGTGTTTTGGTATCTGGAAGGACAGCCTCATTCTCCGCCTGGGTGTGCTTAAGGCCGAGCGCGCGCTTAAGAGCAAAAACGTCAGGCCGTTTGATATCACCGGCCGTGCCATGAAAGGCTGGGTCATGGTCGCCCCCGCGGGGATGAGAACCAAAGCGGCTCTTAAAGACCGGGTGGCATCGGCGGTCAGTTTTGTCGTTGAGCTGCCGAGAAAATAGA
>JAHFGF010000207.1 GCA_023247595.1 Candidatus Omnitrophota bacterium | reverse complement strand
TTAGGAGAGATTGCCCAGACTCTGATCAGCGGCTTGCAGAAAGAGCGTAAGGAAGCTGTTTCATGAATATTTGCTTAACCTCTTATGAGTATCCACCCGAGACGTTTGATGGGATAGGGACGTACACGCGGACTTTAGCCCGGGCATTGGCGGCATTGGGGAATAAAGTTGATGTGGTGACGTTTACGGCAAAAACTCCGTATGACTATATTGAGCACGGGGCGCATATTCACCGCATTAACCCGATTAACTTAAAAGGCCTGTGGCGTTTGGATAGGTTTTTTCCGTCAAAGATGTTGGAATACAGCATCGCGGTCACTCGCAAGATTAAAGAGCTTGGAAGCAAGCGGCCCATTGACATTATCGAAGGCCCGGAATCAAGAGCCGAACTCATTTATCATTTAACCACGCGCAACGGCCATCGTAAGCCACCGGTGGTAATAAAATTACATACGCCAAGCTATATTCTACAGAAGCATAATTTTCATACTCTTAGAGCACATCAGAAAGTGATGAGCTCCATGGAAATCAGGTCGATAAAAAAGGCGGATTATTTAACTTCGCCCAGCCATGATTTGAAATCGTGCATTGCGCAGGATTTGCGCGTTTCGGAAGAAAAGATACGCGTGATCCCCAACCCGCTCGATCTTAAGGAATTTGATATTCCAGCGGAAAATAGAAAAACCGATACGATTAAGATTCTTTACGCCGGGCGAATGGAGCGGATTAAGGGCGTTGAAATCCTTGCGCAGGCGATTCCTTTGGTTCTCAAAGAGGTCAAGAATTGTCAATTCACATTTGTCGGGGCGGATTCCAATACGACGGATCAAAAAACTTCCATGCGGGAGTTTTTGAAGAAATATTTTTTCGCACAGCAATGCGCGGATCAGGTCATCTTGCTTGACCATAAGGCCAAAGAGGAATTAGTTAAATTTTATCAGGCTAGCGATATTGTGGTGGTGCCTTCATTTTATGAAAGCTTGGGGTATGTGTGCTTAGAAGCGTTAACCTGCCGCAAAGCGGTTGTTGTGTCGGCTTCGGGCGGTTTAAATGAAATCGTGACTGATGGAGTCAGCGGATTTTTGGTAACGCCGAAAGACCATCGTGCGCTAGCGGACCGGATTATCCGGTTGTGCCGCAATGAGGAATTACGAAGGCAGTTTGGGGAAGCTGGCAGAAAATTTGTTGAGCAGAATTATTCCATCGAGGCAGCCGCCGGAAAGACGTTAGAATATTACGAATCAATCGTGAGGATGAATTAGAAATGACAAATAAAGTTGCGTACATTTTAGATATTTTTCCTGCGCTTTCGGAGACGTTTATTTTAAACGAAATCGTGACGGCGCAGAAGCTCGGTGTTGAGACGGCGGTTTTTTCCCGCAAAAGGCCGAAAGACAACGTCCAACATGGAAATTTATCTGAATTCAAAGGGGAAGCCTGTTATTGGGAAGAACCCAATCAGATTCCGGTACAAAGAATTCTTGCGGCCCATGTTTATTGGGTGTGTGTTGCCCCAGGAAGATATTTTAAAACTTTATTTTTAGCGTTACGTCACCAGAAGCAAGGCGTATTCTGGTTTTTTAAGACGGCCGCGTATTATGCCTTGTCGGTAAAAAAAGAAAAGCCGGATCATATCCATGCCCACTTTGCTTCGCTCGCCTGCGAGTACGCGATGCTGATTTCTCTGCTTCTGGGCGTGACGTACACGTTTACAGCCCACGGCTGGCATGATATTTATGAGTATCCGCCAGCCGATTTTTATTTGCGGGCCAGTAAAGCAAGCCGCGTTATTACCGTTTCAAGATACAATAAAAGATATTTGGAAGATAAATTTTCGATTCCTGAACGAAAGATTGAGATTATTCACTGCGGGATTAATTTGGATTTGTTTAAAGCCAATGGCCGGAAAGAAAATTTACCAGCTCGCATTTTAAGTGTATCCCGATTGCATCCGATCAAGGGCGTCGAATATCTTATCCAGGCCTGCAAAATTTTAAATGACGCGCATGTTAATTTTACGTGTTCGATTATCGGCGACGGTGAATTGCAGGGCCCCATGCTTAATTTAATCAATGAGTCGAAATTGGCAGGGAAGGTTAAATTGGAGGGGGCACAGCCGATCGAAGAGGTGCGTAAGCGTTATGCGGAATCGGATATTTATGTCAATTCCAGTTTGTGCGAAGGCCTTCCCGTAACGGTGATTGAAGCGATGGCCTCCGAACTGCCGGTCGTGGCCACGCGGATTACGGGAATTCCCGAATTGATTAGAAATGAGCTCAATGGGTATCTGGTCGAGCCTAAAGACGCGTCCGGTTTGGCTAAGGGTATTAAGGCATTGATTGATGACCCGTCGGAAAGAAGGATTATGGGGATGCTTAACCGCGGAAAAATTAAAGAAGATTTTACGCTGGAAGGAGAAGTTCAGAAACTTGTGAACGTGTGGTTCTATGGTAAAAATTAGCGTCATCATTCCAGTTTACAATGCCCAAGATACGATCGGGAGCGCGGTCCAATCTGCTTTGGATCAGACATTTACCGACTATGAGATTATTGTTGTTAATGACGGTTCAACGGATAACAGCAAAGGCATTATTAATCAATTAATCCAGCGTTTGAATGGTTTACAGCGTGTCCATTATGTTGAGCAGCCCAATCAAGGACCGGCGGCCGCCCGTAATGCCGGCCTTCGCATCGCGCAAGGGGAATATATTGCTTTTTTAGACGCGGATGACCGTTGGGATAAAGAAAAATTGGCCGTCCAAGTGAAGGTTTTGGATACGGAGCCGCATGTGGTTTTAGCTTTTTCGGACATGCGCCATTATGTAAACGGAGAACTGCTTCACGCTTTTTATCTTAAGGAGCGACGGTATAAGCATGTGGCCAGCGGCCGGATTTATGAAAATTTATTACATGAAAACTTTATTTTCACACCGACTGTTTTGTTAAGAAGGAAAGTCTTGGATCAAGTTGGCTGGTTCAATGAACAATTGAAAATTTGTGAAGACTATGATTTGTGGCTGCGTATCGCCCAGGAGGGCGATATCCGTCTGGTTGATAAGCCTTTGGT
>JAHFGF010000206.1 GCA_023247595.1 Candidatus Omnitrophota bacterium | reverse complement strand
CAGCGTGCCGTCGTTGGAAAGTCCGGCTGTGGTTGCCAGCGTTGAGGTATTCATGTTAAGCGACGCGCCCGCGTTGATGGTCAATGTTCCGACATTGACGTTGGTTGACAGCGATGGCTGATTCGCGGGCCCCGGCGGAATAATGACCGTGTCGCCCGGCGACGGCACCAAACCTAAATCCCAGTTAAACGGATCATCCCAATCGGTTGACGCCGAACCATCCCAGGTGATCGTTGCATTGCCAAAGTTCCAATTAAGATTCGGATTCGGTCCGGTGTCGACGGAAGCGGTGCCGGCAACCAGCTGAAGACCGCCGGAGGCATTGGAATCTTTGACATTAACATAGGAAATGCTTTGGCCTCCGCCGGCCTGCAGAGAAATTTTGGCATACGTTCCGTCGGTACTGCTGCGCAAACTCAAGAGATTGCTCGCCGCGCCTCTGAGTGTTAGAGAATGCGTGATGGCCTGACCCGTTGCGGACGCCGTTGTATCGTCAAATGTAATCGTATCGGTCGCGGCCACCTGTTTTACAAAATTATAAAATGTCGTCGTTCCCTGGACCGCTTGGGACGTGCCGTCAAATGTAACGGTATTTGTCCCTGCCACAAATGTGCCGCCGCTCACCCAATTTTTTCCGACATTGATGTTAAGGCTGTTAGCATCAAAGGTGCCAGCCGAATTGGTAACCGTGTTGTTCACATCGATGGGATTAGTTGAAAGCGTCAGTGTCCCGGAACCCGAATGGGTAAAATTATAAAATGCCTGCGTGACGCCACCGGAGACAAGCGCCTGTGCACCGGTGCCTGTAAAATCAACCGTGCCGGTGCCGGAGGTGAATGTTCCGCTGTTGGTCCAGTCGCCGGTCAAAGAAATATTGCCGTTGGTTGTCAAAAGTGTTCCGGCGTTAACAACATTGCCGGGAACATTGAGCGTACCGCTGTTGACATTAAATGAGGATCCGGCAGGAACGGTGATGCCTTGGGCAAAGACAGGCCCCATGGTGAGAAATGTGGCGGACATGGTAAGACAAAAAACTTGGAAGGCGTGGAAGACCCACGTCAATCCCCGTCGGAAACGGTGTTTCAAAGAATGATCAACCGGATTTGGCTGCAAATTCCCGCCCTCTCGTTCCTTTTTTTAGGGAATAGAGTATTATCATTACTATTAATTGATACTTTTTATTATTTTATAGGGGGATGGTTATTAAAACAACGATTCTTTGAAGTTTTTTCAGGAAGGTTTTAAACTAATCTCCGCAACCCCGGGGGTTACGGAGATTTTTCAGGGAATTTTTATATTCCCTGAGTTTAAAAAAATCTCCGCCATTTGCGACATCGCGAATATATTTTTGGGCTCGATCATATATGCCTTACTGTAATCTTGAAGCGCCGCATGATAATCTTCCTTATAAGGAATAAAGGAAACCCCGCGCGTTGTACGCCTCCATCAACACGGAATCCAGCTTCGCCGAGGCATGATGTCTGCATGGTATGAACCACATTCACTTGATGCGTCCGCCAAGCCTCCAAAAGCTATGGGATGCATTCCGGCGGGTCTTGCAAGTCCGCATCCATGTCAATGACAACATCCCCCGTACTATGTGCTTCATTCCAGCAGCAATACAAGCGGCAACTCCAAAACAGCGCGACATGTTGATCATGCGAATATTCGACGAGCGTTGACGTTCATCCAGAAGAATCTGCAAAGACCGATCCGTTGAAGCTTCATTGACAAACAGCAGTTCATAATCTGACACCGCGCCTTTGTCCTGCTCTTTCCCAAGAACAGCGCGTGTTCGCCTGATCAATTCCGGCAAAACCGCTTCTTCATTTCGAAAAGAAAAAACCAAAGAAACCACCGGAGATTTTTGGATTTCTATCATACGCGCCTTAATTTCATATTTTTGGATCGATCAGCAATGGATAATCAGACGGCTTGGCTTTCACCGATACTTTCAGCACGCTCTGCCAAAGCTTGTCCCACTTTTTAAAATTCATCCGGTGAGGTTCCAACTGGCTGACATCATAGTCGGATGTGTTAGAAACAGCAACATCAGCGGGCAGTTTAATGCCTTCGCGCGTCCAAAATTCCGTCGGAGGAATCGTCGCCAACTCTTCCTTAAAAGGGAAAAATTTCTTAATATTATCCGTCGATTTTAGCATCATTTGCATCATGTAATTGTACCGCGCCCGGACATCGATCGGAAAACCGGCAATCGGCATATTGCGATAAACCATAGCTTGACCGTTTTGATCCATATCGAGCGTGATCGGCCACTGCAGTTGATCAGCGACAAAAATCCATTCCCAAAAACTACCGTCGGGAGCGTTTGGCTTGCGGGCATAGATCCATTCTTTCAGATGAAGCCGTCCATCCTCCCCTTGGGCTTGGGTGTATACAAACACTTCTTCATCTTTAAAAAAGACCAGCGCGTCGGCGCCGTTGATTTTTTGAACAACATGATTATAATCCGCGCCAGTTTTTTGCAAAAGGACGGAAAAGGCATATGGATCATCCCCATCTCTAAGAGTAATATGTTTGGCGATGGTTTTGGACTTGCCGCTAAACGCCATGTCGGCGTTCGCCTTGCCCGACGGATCTGCAAAAATAATCTGGTCATCTTTGATTTGGATCACCGCGGATTCTTGGGGAGCCTGATAAAGCCGGCGCTGATGTTCGGCGATCTTATGCAGGATTTGAGTGAGATCAGGAGGAATAATGTTCACATCGGCGCGGGCGGTCGTGATTATAAAGAAACTAAACATTACTATTAAAAGTTTTTTCATTGATTTATTCTCTCTAAAATTTTTGTCAGATTCCTTTGCGCCGATAAAAACCCCGGCTCGATATCCACGGCCCGTCTGAAACAATTTTGGGCCGCTAAAAAATTTCCTTCTTGATAATAAATGGTCCCCAAATTATTCAAAGCAATCGGCAGGCGGTTCTCGCGCTGGAGCGCCGCGATAAAATCCCCTTTGGCTTCCTGCGTTTGCCCTTGATGCAACCGGACAACTCCCAACCACTGATAGGCCATCCAATCCTGATAGGTGTCGCGCAAAGAACGCTCAAAAGAATCTCTC
>JAHFGF010000205.1 GCA_023247595.1 Candidatus Omnitrophota bacterium | reverse complement strand
ATATTTATAAATTTCCGCACGGATAAAGCCGCGCTCGATATCACTGTGAATTTTTCCGGCAGCCTTGGCGGCCTTTAAACCCTGCGGGATCAGCCACGCGCGCGTTTCTTGCGGACCAGCCGTAAAAAAACAAATCTGCCCTAATAAATTCTGACCCGCTTTGGCTAATGCCGCAAGACCAGGCGTTGTAATACCCGCGGATTCATAGTAGGCCAAACGTTCTTCCGGCGGCAGCTGAACAATTTCCGCTTCCAGCTTAGTGCACAGAATAACAACCTGCGCTTTTTCTTTGGCCGCTCGCTGCATGATGGGTTCTAATAATTTAGGATCCGGCTGTCCCTCATCAACGTTGACCACATAAAGGATTGGCTTGGACGTTAAAAACTGAAACTCATGCGTTTCTTCCTCGGTAAATCCAATCTGCCGGATGGATTGTCCTTGATTCAAACCTGTCAACGCGCGCTCTAAAACATCGCATTTGGAAATCGCTTCCTTATCTCCTGACTTAGCCGGTTTCTTATATCGGTCCACCAATTTTTGGCATTGCTGTAAATCAGCCAGGAGCAATTCTGTTTCAATAATATCCGCGGCCTCACCCGGATTTAAATCTCCCATCACATTAACCACGTTATCATCTTTAAAACATCGGACCACGTGGGCAACCGCGTCAACCTCCCGGATATGCGACAAAAATTTATTGCCTAATCCTTCGCCCTGGCTGGCTCCTTTAACAATTCCGGCGATGTCAACGAATCTAATTCCCGACGGCGTGACTTTAGCGGAATTCCATTCATTCGCCAAAACCGTTAACCGGCTGTCCGGCAAAGGCACAACCCCGACATTCGGCTCAATGGTCGTAAACGGAAAATTTTCCGCCGCAACAGCGGCACCCGTAAGCGCGTTAAATAACGTGGACTTCCCAACATTCGGAAGCCCGACAATCCCAATTTCCATCACAAACTCCTTGTCAATTGCGTCAATATTTTCCCCGGTTTATGAATTTTTTCCATGTTCTTCCTTGCAAAAAATTAACCGGATGGATATACTCTTCACGAGGTAAATCCTAATAAATTGAATTTTATATTATACTAACTCATTGAAACTGTCCAAGAGTATGTCAAACAATATCAAAATGCTGATTTTCGATTTCGACGGGACAATCGCCGATACGTTTGCCCATACAATGAAAATCACCAACATCCTCTCCGACGAATTTAAATTCAAAAAAGTCCACGACCACGAAATTGAATTTTTAAAAGGCAAGACCATTCAGGAAATCATCAAGCACCTGAATGTCCCAATCCTGCAGATACCCAATATCGTCGCTAAAGCCAGATCCGAATTGTTAAAAGATATCGAATCGATTGAGCCCATTGAAGGCCTCAAACAGATACTCCCGCTAATTAAACAAGCCAATGTCCAAATGGGTATATTAACCACCAACTCTAAAGAAAATGTCGAGAAATTCCTCAAAACCAATGAAATGGAAATTTTTGATTTTATCCATTCCACCTCGAGAGTCTGGGGCAAAAACCACGGCCTCAAAAAACTCATGCAGCAGCATCAGTTCACTTCGGATGACCTGCTTTACGTCGGCGACGAAACTAGAGATATTGAAGCAGCCAAAAAAGCGGGCATTAAAGTTGTTGCTGTGACCTGGGGGTATAATTCCCTGGCCATCCTTCAGGCATTTTCTCCAGATTTCATTGCTCATACGCCTGATGAATTGTTCAATATCTTTGTCCGTCATATCTGGCCGGGATTGACTTTTTAAGGATCCTTCCTACAAGATAAGCTGAAAACGTCAAATTCATGGTTCTTGAAATCTTCAAAAACAACAATTCATGAAAAAAAACCAGGGGTTCACCCTTCCAGAAGTTTTAATTGCCACTACCGTTTTTCTGCTGACTTCCGTCGGAATTTTATTCACCTATGTCCAATGCCTGGAACTCAACAGCATTAACCACGACACGTCCCTAGTTCTTCAATACACCCGCAGTATGCTGGAGGAAATCAAATCCACTTCCCCCTCCATGATGCATGAAACTTATAATGAGAAAACATTTCCATTTGAAAAACCCACTGGCATTATCCTGGTCAAAGTCAACGACCAGAATCCGCAGCTTTTGATCGTAACCGTCCGTTGTTTCTGGAAACAAGCCAAAGGCAGAATCATCGGCGAGGATAAAAATCTTAATGGATTTTTAGAAGAAGCAGAAGACCTTAATAAAAACGGTGAATTGGATTCACCCGTCACACTGGTGACCTACATCTACAATCGATGACAAAACAGAATCATAATCATTCAGGATTTACGCTCGTTGAAACCATGGTGGTGGTGGCTTTATTGTCATTCTTAATCGCAGCCACTTACGGAACCTTTTTAAGCGGTCAATCCATTTGGAATAAAACAAACACAACAATCGAATTAGATGAGGAGTTAAGCAAAGCGATTGGCCGTATATCCGCCGAGTTGCGCCTAACCGGCCACGACGCCAAAGGCAAATTTCAACTTGTCAACTTGAGCCAATCCGGCGTCAATCAAAGTGATGTGTTTAGATTTTCAATTCCCGTCATATGTGAAACAGGCGGTAATCCCGTCGACGCTAACGGCGACACGGCCCATTGGGGCGCCCCGCTGACGTGGGGATGCGCTAAAGCTTCCTGCATGGATGAAAACAACAATTGCGACACCGTTGAATACAAATACATTCAATATTTGATTAATGAAAAGCGTCAGCTTTTGCGCCGCATTCTTGATTTTTCCGAAAACACAGTGAAGGAAGAAATTGTTGCAGAACATATCGCGGCCATTCGTTTGGAACCCAATTTTGATGAACGCATGGTAAAAATTTCTCTAACAGCCCAGCAAGACTTAGGCCGAAAACAGATAATCAAACAAGACATTCAGTTCAACGTCCGGCTGAGAAACGCCAAATGAAAAATTCAACCTTGAAAAACAACAAAGGAATCGCGCTGGTCCTTTCTCTGATTGTCACTATGTTTTTACTGACCTTCGGAAGCATTCTTTTGTCGAGGACATTTTCACAGCGATTTTTGCTGGACCGTGAAAAAAACCTGGC
>JAHFGF010000204.1 GCA_023247595.1 Candidatus Omnitrophota bacterium | reverse complement strand
TAATATTTCCGTATTAGCGCCGAAATGACGAGGCTCGTCATTGATGACGGCCTTGACCGCTTCATAAATCGCGATTGGACGGATAGGGCGCCCCGTGGCCTGCGACAACAGCGGCCTGACATCCACACAGGTTTCGTTCCTTAAAAGCATGGCGAACGGCGACGGTTTTAGCGCGTCCCCGTAAGCCAACTCTGCGGTAACAACACGTTTGTAATTCTTGAAAATATCCTTAAGCATCATGGGAAGCGGATAAACCATCTTCAAATGCAGACCTGTGACTTTCACACCTTCCTTTTGACAGATATAGATTGCCTCTTCAATGGCGCCTCGGGTAGATCCCCAGCCCACGATGAGAACATCGTTGGACTCAGGACCGAACATCTCAGGCTTGGTCAATGCCCGACGGACATGATGCACTTTTTCATTACGGATGCGGTGTGAATTCTGATTTGTTACGGAAAAATAATTGACCTTGCCTTCCTTGTCGGTATTCAAACCCGTGATGCGGCGCATCCCTCCAACCGTACCCGGCATAGCCTGATTGGTACGGACCATTTCAATGTCCTTGGGCAAGCGGTTTAAGTGAAAACGTTCAAAGACAAAATCAGGAATATCGTCCACGCTTTGAAGAACAAGAACTTTTGGCTTGGTAATAACTTTATAACTGTTGGCCGTCTGAAAATCGCTCATGATAAAGGCCGGCACGTGAAGTTTTTCCGTGATATAACGGGCAACGTGCGGCGCGTAAAAGCAATCGATAACGTTGGCCACGCTGATAACAACCTTCGTGTAATCGCCGTGGCTGCCGAAAATGACCGACGTCAGATCGGACTGTTCGGTCTTAGTCGGCATACCCGTCGACGGACCAGACCTTTGAACGTCGATGATGATGATCGGAACTTCGGCGACCGATGCAAACCCGATGAATTCCTGTTTCAAAGAAAGCCCGGGACCAGAGGTCGCGGTCACTGAAGGAACACCGGAGAAATAAGAACCAATTGCGGTGCCGATGGCTGCGATTTCATCTTCGGCCTGATGAACCATGCCCCCGTAAGCCGGAAATTCTTTGGCCAATGTGTGCATAATGGATGATGCCGGCGTAATGGGATATCCGGAAAATAATTTGATGCCCGCGTCAATAAGGCCCATCGACAGCGCTGTATTACCGTCGATTAAAATCTTTTCACCTTCGCGCGGTTTACTGTCGATGTGGTAACGGAAGAAAACTTTACTTTTGGCAAGTTCATAACCGTTATGAAAAAGCTGAATATTTTTGTTTAAGACATCTTCTTTGAGTTTTTTAAACGCCTTGCGGACTTCCGGAAGAACAAATTCTTCATCAAGGTTATAAATGTAGGCGAGCATGCCCAGATAATAGAGGTTGCGTCCTTTGCCGCCGATTTCC
Source organism: Candidatus Omnitrophota bacterium (assembly GCA_023247595.1). The sequence continues at coordinate 1,699 of JAHFGF010000204.1, read as the reverse complement.
TTAAGAATATTTTGTGATGCTTCATCGACTTCAAACGGAATGATTGACAATCCCTCTTTGGTGCAGCGCTTGAGGACCGCTTCATAAGATTCCTCATTGGATGCGCGGTCGCCCATGTCCAAAAGAATACGGCAGTTCGGATGGTGCTCTTCATCACCCAACCGGCGGTCAAGCACGATTTCATGCGAAGCGACAATTAAGTCACTGTTGTTTCCAATATTCGTCACATCAAAATCAGCAACGCGGATAATGACACCAGACAAAGCCGGTCGTGTACGCGCTGGCGGTGAAATCTCGGCGGGAATCATCGGCTCAATGTAAACATACTTGCCGGCGGCAACAAATGCCTGGACAAGAATGTCTCCTGCTTTTTGAGCCCCAAACCCGGCGTCCATCAACAGCTCAAAACGGTGCACGGACTTATTCTCGACTGACATGTTTAACCTCTTCGCTTTATAAAATTGTTTATGCTAAAAAATATCTGTGGGATAATCTTGTTCAATATTAACACTGTTGAATGGTTTCGCAATATAAATTTGGGGATTTAACAGGCAGGATTTACAAACTAAATAACTTATATAATATTCGGATTACTGGACGATTTAAGCAGCCAATTAAGAACACGCCTTCATCTGCGGGCGCAAATCGCCTAAATCTTTAATCAACACTTGGGCATCATCCACCAAAAACGCATCCTGCCCATTCTCTTCGCGGGCAATCAAATCATCTAAATTAATTTCGGATTTGATGACAAAACCGGCATCCTTGATCATCCGCAGCGTTTTGAGATTGGAAGATCCTCTAGTATTCAAATAACCCTGCAGAAAAAGCGAATTGGCTGGATAAAGGGCCATGACTTCCATGCTGCGCAGATGCCCTTCACGGCCCGCGGCCACCCGCAATTCCGACGACGGATTTAAAAATCGGTATAAGCATAAAATACGCAGGCAATACTGCGGCGTCAAATCCTGAGCCTCGGTGAGTTTATTGCCTTCGATTGGAACCAAAAAATTTACCGGAATAGACTCTGCTTTTAATTCACGCAACTGCAGAGCCACATCGATAATATCTTGAGACTTTTCGCCCATGCCCGCAATTAATCCGGAACACAATTGAATCCCAGCCTTGCGGGCGCTTTCCAAAGTTTTTAAACGATCAGAATATGTGTGCGTGGTGCAGATATGCGGATAGCGGTCCTGCGAAGTATTTAAATTATGATTCAACCGGTCAAGGCCGGCTTCTTTTAATGTCCGGGCGGAATCATCATTTAAAAGTCCGGCGGAAACACAAACCTCGCCTTTAGGATTAAGCGCTTTGATTTTACGGATTAATTCCGCGAGTTTTTCAGTGCGTCGCACCGAAGGCCCGCGGCCGGCAGATACCATGCAATAACGAAACGCGCCCTTGTCATAAGCTGCCTTCGCCTCAGCGAGAATTTCCTCGTCGGATTTAATCGGATATTCTTCAATTTCCGCTTTAGATGATTTGGCCTGCGCGCAGTAATGACAATCTTCCGGGCAATGGCCGTTTTGGATGTTATTGATGATGTGAACGGTAACTTCAAATCCACGGAATTTTTTGCGAACTTGGTATGCGGCGTCCAAGAGAGGAAGTAACTCTACGTCAAGAGATTTTAATATTTGCTCGCAGATTTCACGCGAAAAAATTTCGCCAGCGATAGCACGATCGGCAAGGTCAA
>JAHFGF010000203.1 GCA_023247595.1 Candidatus Omnitrophota bacterium | reverse complement strand
GTCTGTGCCCGGACCGTAAGAAGATGCGGGGTCGAGCGACAAACGCTTGCCGCCGCGGACGTGAATTTCCCAGGCGAGATTCGCCGTCGCCGCCTGACTTTTCAAAACAACATCCGCCACAGCTGCAATCGAGAACAGCGCCTCGCCGCGAAAACCCATTGAATGCAAACTTTCCAAATCTTCCATCGAACGGATTTTGCTGGTGGCGTGGCGCTGGAAAATATTTTGCAAATCCTCGTGGCTGATTCCGTGTCCGTTGTCTTTTAAGTGGATGAGTTCTTTGCCCGCGTCTTTTAAGAGGACTTCGATTGACGTGGCCCCCGCATCGAGGGAATTCTCAACGAGCTCTTTGATGACGGACGCCGGCCGTTCGATCACTTCTCCGGCGGCGATTTTAGCAATGACATCTTCAGGTAGCAGCTTTACTGTTTGCATGTCGGGTCCTCAGTTTTTATACCTGCGCCTGCCTGTAGGCGGGGAACTAACGCGGATGGCGACGCTGATCAAACACCGATCTCACGTTCGCTTTTGTGGAATAATTTTAAGTGTAAGTAATATTCCAGCGTATCCTACCCAAGTTAAAAATATAGTTTTCATCCCAAAAATTTTTGGATTTAAGAGATAGAAAATATTAATGGACGCAAAAATAATCCAAAGTGTAAGTCGAAGTTTATTCACGATTAAACCTTTCCCGATCCGCGTTATTTTATTAATGCATCATACTCCGCGTGAGTCCCTATCCAGAACCAAAACAATTTGTCTTCGTTCTGAAAGGCCAAAGCGCGATGTTTTGTTCCAATGCGGACTGACCAAAAATTGCTTACTTTTTTAAGATGAAGCGAGGGATGTTTTGGATTTGTTTTCAGTAACTCAAAGTTTTTATCTGCTAATGTCTGTATGCTTTTGGATTGGTAATAATAACAATCCCAGAAGGAAGGGTTGGTAAAATGCCTCATAACGCTTTGCAGTTTCCATTTTTGAAATCTTCCAACGCTTTTTGGCCATGCTTGTCGAGCCGGCCTTTTTTTACATCGTCTTTGAACTGCTGATCCCAGCGCGCGGCGTCAAATTTTTCAAACCATCTACGGAATGTGGAAAACTTTCGAGGAGGAAGTTTGGTTATTGCGGTCTCGATGTCTTTGATTTTAATCATATAGGCTCCTGGAAAAAATAGTTTTGAAAAAAGTATATCACATTAATTTTCGTTTAAGATCGCTTAATTTATTCAGCGCCTCAAGCGGCGTCAGGGAATTGACGTCGAGGTTTTCGAGTTCTGTTTTGATTGCCTCAAGCGCTGTGTCGTGGCGCGTGGGCGGGGTAAAAAGGTTTAGTTGAGTTTCGGCCAATTGTGCCGAAATCGGCACAATTGCCTGCGTGCCGGTTTCGAGCTCGCTTAGGATTTTCTTCGCGCGCCCAATAACAGCATCGGGAATTCCCGCGAGTTTAGCCACGTAAATGCCGTAGCTGTCGTCCGCGCCGCCGGGAATAATCTTGTGAAGAAAGATAATTTTGTCTTTCCATTCTTTGACCGCGACGTTGTAATTTTTGACGCCGCTCAATTTTTCGGCGAGGCTTGTCAGTTCGTGAAAGTGTGTTGCGAAAAGCGTTCGGATTTTCAAATGCTGCAAATGTTCAGCCAGCGCCCACGCCAGGCTCAACCCGTCGTAAGTTGAGGTGCCGCGCCCGATTTCGTCGAGGATAATCAAACTGCGCGGCGTGCAATTATTGAGGATGTCGGCGGCCTCGGTTATTTCCACCATGAACGTGCTCTGGCCCCGGGCAATCTCGTCGTGCGCGCCAATGCGCGTGAAAATTTTATCGACGACACCGATGCTAGCACTTTTGGCAGGAATAAAACTTCCCATCTGCGCCATGATGACCAGAACCGCGGCCTGGCGGATGTAAGTCGACTTCCCGGCCATGTTCGGCCCGGTTAAAATGAGCAGGTGGTTGTCGTCGCAATCCAAGAGTGTGTCGTTGGCGGTGAAGTCGCCGGATAAATATTTTTCGACGACGGGATGCCGCCCGTCCTCGATATTAATAGTACTCGTGCTGTCGACTTGCGGCAGGCAGTAGTTGGGCAAATTCGCCAGGCGGCTTAACGCGGCGACGCAGTCGATGGTGGCGATTTCATCCGCGGCTTGATGAAGTGCGATTGTGGCGTCGAGGATTTTTTGCCGGATTTTTTCCAGGAGCTGCGATTCGATTTTAAGGACTTTTTCCTGCGCGGTTAGGATTTTCTCTTCGTATTCTTTAAGCTCCGGCGTGATAAACCGTTCGCCGCCGGCGATGGTTTGCTTGCGGATGTAATCCGTCGGCACCGCGCGCAAATTCGTTTTCGTTATTTCGATGTAATAGCCGAAGACATTATTGAACCCGACTTTTAGCGAATTGATTCCGCTCTTTTTGATTTCTCTTGCCTGATATTCGCGCAGCCACTGGCGCCCATTTTCCTGGATGCCGCGCAGTTCATCGAGTGCCGCGTTGTAACCGGGCTGGATAATTTTTCCTTCAAAGTGCGTGTTAGGAATTTCAGGATTGATGGCCTCCGTCAGGAGTTGGCGCAGCCCGGCGATGTCTTTAAGGGTGAGCAGCGGATTTTGAGCAGATAAGTTGCGCAGGCTTTCCTGGATTTGCGGGATCCTTAAAAGTGCCTGGCGGCAGGCGAGGATGTCTTTGGCCGAGGACACGCCGCAGCTTAGGCGCGATAAACTTTTTTCAAGGTCGGGGACGTTGCGCAAAAGTTCCTGGCTTAACTTTTTGGAAAGCTCGGCGGCATTTTTAACGAGCACGATTGCGTCCTGACGTTCTTTGATGAGAACTGGATTTTTAAGCGGTTGAAAAAGCCAGGAGCGGAATTTCCGTCGGCCCATGGGAGTCAGCGTTTGATCCAGCGTCGCTAAAAGTTCTTCCAGTTCAAGCCCCTGGTGCGCGGCGGGTGCTAAGTGGACAAATTCATTTTCCGCGTAGAGCGAAATTTTGTCGATGTGCTTGAGCGGCTGTTTGTTCATCTGTTTTAAATATTCCAGAAGCGCGCCGCTGCTGGACTGCGCCTGGGGAAGTTCTTCGATGCCGAACCCGCGCAGCGTCTGCGTTTGGAAATGCTCG
>JAHFGF010000202.1 GCA_023247595.1 Candidatus Omnitrophota bacterium | reverse complement strand
TTAACATTTTTATTAATATGCTCCTCAAATGAAATAGCGTTGGCATTCTTAAACAAAAGGCTAACTTCTTTTTGAGTCATTTTCTGCGTGACAGCATCCAAACGACGGAAATAACCCGAAGAACAGGAGTAAGGTTTTTCATGCGCCTCTTCAACTGTAACAACCACTATCTTGTCAATCTGTGAGACCTTGACTTCAATAGCTGGATCGCATTTGCGGGCAATGTCAATAATCTCAGCTTTGCGTTTATTGGTGAGAGTCTCCCCGACAACTTTTCCATCATCATCTACCCCGAGCATGATATGTCCGCCCTTAGCATTAGCCATGGCTACGATATCGCGATCGATTTTCGGGGTAAACTTCTCCTTGAACTCAACCGTCAATCCTTCGCCTTCCTTGATGAGGAGGTGCAATTCATTTTGTTTCATATTTTATTTTGCCTTCTTCAATAATTCCGTCGCATTTTAATAAATGCCTCAAGGTCTTCCGGGCGGATTTTCCATTGCCCAATCTTGACGGCGCGAATTTGTTTTTTGCGGATAAGGTCGCGCACCGACTCATTGGAAATTCCTAATTTCTTGGCTGACTGAGGAACAGTAAAATATTGTGCGGGGTCGTCCGGTCTATTTTGAAAACGGAACATTTCGAACCACCGCAACCGCTTTAATCTTCAAGCAGTTGCAGAGTGAATTGTCCCGTGAGTCGCAATTGGTAGCCCCAACCGGATTTGAACCGGTGTTTTCTGCCTGAGAAGCAGACGTCCTGACCAGGCTAGACGATGGGGCCGTATAGACAGCGCTTGGTGGCCAGTGCCCTGTGGTCAGAACGGTAATTGCTTTCTGGCACTGGTACTGGTCACTGGGCACTAAATATATCATAACCCGTTTTCCCGTCAATAAATATTATCCTGGCTATTGACACCCCACGGGTGAGCGCATAAAATGACGGTGGTAATTTTGTGTAACTCCTCTCTAGAAAGACAATATCTGTGGCCACACAAATCGGTATTGGTTTCAGTTCGCTCGCAGATCCGGCACAGGCCGCCAAAGAGGCGGCCGCGCAGGCTAAAAATCAATTAAATGTCACATCCACCCAGCTGGTCATCCTTTTTACCAGCATTTCCCACGCTACACCCGTTGTACTTGAAACAGTTATTAAAATCCTTCAGCCCAATAAAATCATCGGCTCTTCAACAGCTGGACTTATCCTGGCAGATAAAATTTCTCCGCAGGGCGTTGCGGTTTTGGCCATGAATTCCGACGACATGCAGTTTACAACAACGCTCATACCGGACATCAAAAACAAAGACCTGCGTCTGTTGGGATTTCAAATGGCGCGTGAATTAAGCATGGAACACCGCAATCCCGGACGTCAAATGCTGGCGGTATTTGCCGACGGAGGGTTAAGCAACGGTTCCCTTTTTTCGCACGGCGCCAAAGAGGTGTTGGGCAGCACAACTCCCGTGGTGGGGGGCATCAGCAGCGATCAATTCCTTTTTAAACAGTCGGCCCAGTTTTATCGAAATCAAATTCTCACCAACTCAGCCGTGGGCCTATTGCTGGGCGGCCCCATAACCATCGCCGTCGGCAGCCGGCACGGCTGGAAACCCCTGGGAAAACCCAGGACCATCGACAAAGTCAACGGCTGTATTATCAAGACCATCGACGGAAAACCGGCGGCCATGCTGTATGAAAATTATTTTGGCGAAGATGCCAGAAACCTGCAGGAATCCCGCTTGGGCTCCATGGCCATTCTTTATCCCATCGGCATTTATCTTGAGACGGAACGCTATTATTTGCTGCGTAACGCCATTGACATTCTCGATGATGGTAGTATTGTATGTCAGGGAGAGGTTCCCGAAGGCGCGCAAATGCATTTGATGATCGGCAGCAAAGATTCCTGCAAACAAGCCGCGCTCGATGCCGCCCTGGAAGTCCGCGACGGATTGTCCGGCCGCCAGGCCAAATTGATCCTTATCATCGAGTCCATGACCCGGTATAAATTGCTCGGCCGCAGCGCGATACAGGAAATCCAAATCATTAAAGACGTGCTCGGCTACACAACTCCGATGTTCGGCATGTATTCCGCCGGAGAAATCGCTCCGTTTCAATCGTTTGATAATACAAAAAACACGCAGCTGCAAAACGAAAGCATTGTTATCATCGCAATCAGTTAACTTATGAATTTTGACTCCTCTACTTTTTTTGGCGCGTTTATCCTGGTTCTGATCCTTGTGATTGCCGGGATCGTTTTTTATCTGCTCAATAAAATTGAAGAAATCAAACAGTTGCGAAACGCGCACGATAAATTGATGCGCTCTTTTAACGACCTCGATGAACAAGCGCGCCTCATCGTCAAGACCGACCTTGAATTAAATAAAGCCCAGGAAGAATTGGAAAAACGCCTTCAGGGTTTAAACACGCTTCAAAAATTTTCCCGCGACATCAGCAAAACACTAGACGCCAAAGAAGTGTTCCAAAAAATCAATGCTGCCATGTTAACTGAACTGGGATTCTCCAGGGCTCTAATCATCAGCTATGACGAACACAAAGCCTTGCGCCCGCGCATCAACATTGGTTTTCCCGACGACAGACTCCTGCACATCATCGCGCAAATCAACAAGGATGAACATTTCAAAACTGCCCTTAAAGACGGCCACACGTTTTCTTCCGTGAATTGCTCCAAACAAACAAAAGAAAAAATCATCCAGCTCTTTGCTACCGAACATTTTATCCTCACCCCCATTCCAACACAGAACGACATGGGCGGCATGCTTTTTGTCGGCAACCGCTACACCGCGCCGGCCGTCACCGAGGGTGATGAAGAATTGATTTCCATCCTGGCCAATCAGATCGGCCAATCGCTGGAAAACACCCAGCTATTTGAACAGGTCTTCCGGGCCAGCCAAATGCTGGAATCTAAAGTCAAGGAACGCACCAAAGAATTGGAATCCGCGCTGGAAAAAGTCAAGCTCATCAGCAAGCAGAAATCCGAATTCATTTCATCCGTTTCCCACGAGCTTCGAACACCTTTGACCTCCATTAAAGGCTATGCGTCCATCTTAATCGCCGGAAAAATCGGCGAAGTTCCGACGGCAGTCAAAGAACGGTT
>JAHFGF010000201.1 GCA_023247595.1 Candidatus Omnitrophota bacterium | reverse complement strand
TATTGGTTTATGCCGGCGCTGTTCTCATTTTCTTTCTTTTCGTTGTTATGTGTTTAAACCTCACCAACCAATCCCTTGCCTCAGAACATCAAAGCCAGTTCCGGCTCATGGGATGGCTGTTGGGACTTTCGTTTCTTATGGGATTTTTTCTAGCCGCTAAAAGCTATCTGTTAACTCGAGGCCTGGAGCCGTCGTCGATTCAAGGAACCATTGAAGCCGTTGGTAAAATATTGTTCACCGATTATGTATTGCCGTTTGAATTAACGTCATTTTTACTTCTTATCGCGACTTTTGGTATTGTTTCACTGGCCAAAGGCGCGTTAAAAACCAGGTAACATTTTTTTAAGGAAATTATGATTGGGCTTGGGCATTATTTAATATTGAGCGGGATCCTTTTTTCCATTGGTATCGTCGGAGTGACAACAAGCCGAAGCGTCTTAAAAATACTTCTTTCCCTTGAATTGCTGTTGGCCGCATCCAATCTTTCCTTTGTTACCTTTTCCAAATTTAACGGCGACTATACCGGGCAGCTGATTGTCTTTTTTGTCATCTTGGTGGCCGCGGCTGAAGTAGCCATTGGACTTGCCATCGTTGTATTGATGTATCGTCATTTATCCACCATTCAAGCGGACGAATTAAAGGATCTCAAATGGTAAACCCACAACTAGCCTGGCTGGCGTTATTTTCTCCGCTCGTCGCCTGTGTCATCATCACTCTCTTTTTTTTGCGCTCAAAAGCATTCAGCTCTTTAATTGCCATCGCCGGAATCTTAACTTCGTTTATCTGCTGTGTTTTAATGTTCACCCAAATCTATCACGCGCATCCGGCTGCCCAATTGCAGCAATCCATTCCTTGGATTCATTTTGATACGTTAAGCATTGATTTCGGTATCCTTGTCAATCCTTTGGCCATCATGATGCTGATGGTCGTCACTGGCGTCGGAAGCGCAATTTTTATTTATTCCCGCGGCTACATGGCCGAAGATGCCAGCATGCCGCGATTTTTTGCTTACCTGAGCCTTTTTGCCTTTTCCATGATCGGAATTGTCCTTTCAAACAACTTTATCCAATTGTTCATGTTCTGGGAACTCGTCGGATTGAGCTCCTATCTTTTGATCGGATTCTGGTTTGAAAAACCGTCGGCTGCTGATGCCGGCGTTAAGGCATTCATCGTCAACCGCGTGGCTGATTTTGGTTTTCTCTGCGGCATCCTTTTCCTTTGGAGCCTTTCAGGAACAAACGGCGCCAGAAGTTTTGTCTTTACCGATCTTGCCGCGGCTGTTCCCAGCATTGACCCTTCGATGCTGTTTATCGCCGCTCTTTTAATTTTCTGCGGTGTCGTCGGAAAATCGGCTCAGATTCCGCTGCATGTCTGGCTTGCGGACGCGATGGAAGGCCCGACTCCCGTCAGCGCCCTTATCCACGCGGCAACCATGGTGGCTGCTGGTATTTATTTATTGGCGAGAACATTCTTTCTATTCGAACCATTAACCGCGGCGCTCACCGTTATTGCCTACGTCGGTGCCATCACGGCATTTATGGCCGCGACTCTTGCCATCGTCGAGAATGACATCAAACGCATCCTGGCTTATTCCACATTAAGCCAACTCGGATTAATGGTCATGGCCTTAGGTTTAGGCGGCCCATTACAAGGAATGTATCATTTAACAACCCACGCCTTTTTTAAAGCGTTGTTATTCTTAGGCGCCGGCAGTGTTATTTATGCCCTTCATCACGAACAAAATATTTGGAAAATGCAGGGGCTTCTCAAGCAGATGCCGATTACCGGTGTCACATTTCTCCTCGGTACATTGGCTTTGTGCGGCATCTTTCCTCTCAGCGGATTCTTCAGCAAAGATGAAATCCTGGCTCTGGCCTTCGAACACAACACCTTTCTTTATATCTTGGCATCTTTAACAAGCGGATTAACCGCGTTTTACATGGGCCGCCTCTTATGGATTGCATTTTGGGGCAAACCTTTCAACGGTCACGGTCATCATCACGCTCATGAATCTCCGGCAGTCATGACCATGCCATTAATTTTTTTAGCCATATTAACCGTTACCGGCGGTTTCTTAGGGATTCCGCATTTTCTTTATCCTGAACACGAACACATGGCCATGAATATCCGGGTGGCTGTTATTTCATCTGTCGTCGCTGTTTTAGGCCTCGGATTGTCATACGCGCTTTACGGCAAGCGCCCCAAACAAGACCCGCTAGAAACCAAACTCGGCATTCTCTATCCCATCCTCAAAAACAAATATTATTTCGACACCTTTTACGGCTGGTATGTCAACAGCGTCCAGCAAGGCATGGCTAAAATTCTTTCCTGGATTGAAGACTCCTTTATTGTTCAGTTTGGGGTTCACGGGTTAACCTCAATCGCTCAAACAAGCGGCGATGCCTTTCGCCGTTTACAAACCGGTTTGGTTCAATTTTATGCCGTGATTTTCGTTCTCGGCGCCGTTGGACTCTTTTTTATCATGGTCAATAAATTATGATGATATCAAATCCTCTTTCCTGGATCCTATTATTACCGACGCTGGCATTGATTCTGCTTTTTCTGACACCGTCGCATAAAACAGATTTGATTCGTAAAATTTCTAATGTTGGACTGCTTCTGCCTTTTCTCCTTTCCGGCTGGGTTTTCTTTGCCTACGACCACACCGCCGGCGGATTTCAATTTATTGAAAAAATTCCTTGGGTCGTTCCTTTTGGAATTTCCTATCACCTCGGCATTGACGGCATCAATTCTGTATTAATTCTTTTGTTGGGATTCAGTTCATTTGCCGGCGTATTGATTTCAAAAAGTATTACTGAACGCGTTAAAGAATATTATATCTTGCTCCTTCTCATGGTTATCGGAACCTATGGCGCTTTTCTTTCTTTAGATATTTTCTTCTTTTACTTTTTCCATGAAATTGCCGCTGTTCCGACTTTCCTAATGATCTCCATCTGGGGTTCAGGACGCAAAGAATATGGCGCTATGAAATTAACGCTTTATTTGACTGCCGGTGCCGCGTTGGCTCTGGTTGGCTTGCTGGCGTTCTACTGTGCCGTTGGCTTAAATTCCTTTAATCTGATTGATATTCAACAATACCTGGCCAACAACCCTCTTCCGACGGAT